>NYZE01000122.1 GCA_002685965.1 Planctomycetota bacterium
CCGCGGTCAGGCCGTGCAGCGACATGCTCGTCTCCTGCGTGAACGCCGCGCCGGATGGCACGCGAGCAGCGACCAAGCAACAGGTCTCCTGCGATGCCGTCACGCACAACTCGGTCTTCATGACGTGCTCGGTCTCCGGCGAGCCGGGCTCCTGGACGGCGCCTTCGAGGAGCCCTTCAAGCTCGTCCGACAGGCTCCCGCGTGGGCCGATCCACGTCTCCGTCCGCCACTTGACGGCGATGCCGTCCGCACTGAGCACGCGTGCCGCATGTGCGAGGACGGAGTCGAAGATCTGCTGCTCGGTCTGGACCGTCTCGATGTCGGTGATCAGGTCGACGCAGCCGGTCAGCACGCGCACCCGCTCCTCGAGCATGGCCTCGCGTGCCCCATCATTGTCGATGTGCTTGAGCAGCCTCAGTCGGTTGAAGAGCCGTTGCGCAAGGAGCCGCAGCATGACGAACAACGACGCCGCGGCCAGGATGGCCAACACCATGACGAACCACGAGCCCGCGATGAGGTCTGTCATGGGTGCGAGTCGCTTGGATCGTGGGGGCCGTGCGACTCGGTGGAGTCGCCCGGATCGATGGAGTCGATCGAGAAGCGGTTGCGGCCGCGGTGCTTGCTTGCGTAGAGCGCCTGGTCGGCGCGTTTGAGCAGCGACTCAACCGTGTCGTCCGGGCGCAGATCGGTGAGACCGATCGAGATCGTGATCGGGACGTCGAGTTCGCGTCCGGCGGCTTCGACACCCTTGTAGATGCGTGCCGCGACGATGGACGCGTCTTCGATGGTGGTGTCGTACTGGATCACCAGAAACTCTTCACCGCCGTACCGCGCTGCGACGTCCGAGCCGCGCAGGGACTCGCACAATACTTGTCCGACTCTGGCCAGCACGCGGTCGCCGGTCAGGTGGCCGTAGGTGTCGTTGGTCTCCTTGAAGTGGTCCAGGTCGAGCATCAGGACCGCCATGGGCTGCTCGCGGCGGCGCAACCTGTGAATCTCGCGTTCGAGTTGTCCCAGCGCGGCGCGGCGATTCAGGAGCCCGGTGAGGCTGTCCGTCTGCGCTTCCTTGCGCGATCGCAGGTCGCTCTTCTTGAGCACCAGCGTTGTCATCGTCTGCCCGCAGACACCGGCCATCGCCAGCGCCTTGGTCCGCTCGTGCTCTTCGGTGCCTTGCTTGACCGAGTAGCTGCCGTCCAGCAGCAGGAGGCCGTGTGTTGTCGAACCACCAAAGACTGGAACCACCAAGACCGAATCGCTCGCGAGATGGTCCAGCAGCCGGAAGCGGAGGTCTTGTTGACGACCGAGAACTTCCGGTCTTCCGAGGCCTGCGACGCGCCCCATGAGCGCGGCTTCGGCCGCCGATGGCACGACGAGCCGGCCGCCGACCGGCACCGCCGTACGGTCGTGCTTGGTCTGGATCAGCAGCGTTTGCCCCTTGCCGATCCACTGGACGAAGAACGAGCGGTCAAAGCGCAAGTAGTGGCACACCGCGGCTACGAGGCTGGTCAACACCAGCCGGTCGTGTTCCGAACCGCCGAGTTCCTGGAGCTTGACGATGCCGTCCTCGAAGCGTGGCAACGAACGGAGTTCGGTGCTGGCGAGTGTCTCGCGCGGTGCCGAGCGCTCGAGTCGTGCGAGGTCGATGTGCGCGCGTGCGAGTGCCTTGCGAACACCGACGCGAACTTGATCGACGAGCCCGGCCAGGTCATCGCCCGCCAGGCTCTTGACCAAGTCAACCTCGACGCGGGACGTCGAGCCCGGGTGTGTGTAGCCCGCGAGGATCGCCACCGCTTCTCCGGCGACGACGACCCGGACCAGGTCCTGGTGGGCGTGCGTCTCCGACGTTCCGCAATGGGCGGCGAGCCAGCAGGTTTGCACCTTCTCGGGCAGTCGCCAGAGCTTGCCCCACTCGAGCACGCCGACGTGTGATCGCGTACCGGTGGTCGCTTGCGGGCATAGGTGTCCCCACAGTGGGAGGTCGTGCAGCAAGCCGCAGGCGTGCGCCTCGTCGGGGTCGACGCCCTTGGCGAGCGTTCCGATGCGGGCGAGGCTGCGTGCTGCGACCGCGCTGGCGACGGCGTGGAGCCAGAGGCGAAAAAGCGATCCGAGGTCACGCGCCTGTGGTGCAGGCGCCTGGACCATGCTGAGGAGCGCCCCGCTGCCGAGCTTGCTCAGGACGCTGTCGGGATGCAGGTGCTCGACGCTGCTGCCGAGGATCGGTGCGTTCGACCCACGCAGCGCGCGAAGCAGCAGCACCGGGTCGACCGACAAGGCGGGGATGATGTCGCTCCGTTCCAGGCGCGGAGCTGCCGTGCCGGCCACTCGGCGCGTCAGGCTGAGCAGTGAGGGCAGGCCCCCCAGTGGGTCCACGTAGTCAGGGCCGGCTTCGGGCAAGGTCGCCAAGGCTGTTCTTCTGGTGGCTCGGTTGCAGGTGCGAAACGCTGGTCTTTGATCGACCAGTGCGGCGTTGACCCTGGATGGCGACCGACTGCCTGCCAGCCCTGAGCAGGTGCGCCCATCGTGGTCGTCTTCGCACACCTGATGCCGAGATCCGCACGGCACCGGCACAATCGCCGACCACGGTCAGATCCGGGCGGTTTTTTCGTAGCTCCTTTAACCGGCTGCAGGGAACGGAGATACGTGGAGTATTCGGTGAGAACCGGTGCTTTTCGGCGGCGCTTGGCAGAGTCTGTGCACTAGCGCTCCCCATGACCCTGGCGCAGGCAGTGCGACAAGCCGGTCCGGACCCCATTGCGGTTCGGTGCACGGAGCTCTTGGCGAACTTTCAGCACACTGCCGATCCGAGCGACTTCGATGAGCTTGCTCGAGTGGCGGGTCCGTTCCTGCAGCGACGGGCGAGATTCGAACTGTCGCGTTGTGGTTCAACGATCGACGATGCCGAGGTTGTCCAGGAAGCGTTGCTGAACCTGTATCGCTATGCGCACACGTTTCGCCCGAGAGTGCCACACGCGTTCTCGAGCTGGGCGGCGCGCGTTGTGCGCAACGTCGTGCTGCGTTGCTTGAGGCGACGTCGGACTGTAGCGACTGTGTCGTTGGAAGAGCTTGAAGGCGTCGACCTGCCCGATGCGACGTCGCACGAACCCATTCGCAGGCTCGTCGACGACGAAGACCGTATCGAGCTTCGACGGAGTCTCTCCGTCTACTTGCAGTTCTACTTCATGGCCTACCTTGGTCTCACTGAGCTGCAGCGCGTCGTGCTTCACCAGGTCGAGATCTCCGGCCGCAACTATCGCCAGATCGCGAGCGAGCTCGGGATGCGCGTCGAAGCGGTGAAGATGGTTGTCTATCGCGCGCGCAAGCGGCTCAACGCGAACATGCAGCGAGCTGCCGCTGGCTGAGTCGGCTACTTGAGGAAGCGCAAAAACTTGCGCGACTGCGACGGCGGCTTTTCTTTCGGACCGACTTCCTGATATGAGCCACAGCCGCAGCCCGCGAAGCGCGGCATCTCGGTGCCGAACGGCGGTCGCTCCACGCTCCGCGCCATACCTTGCTCATGTGCCTCTCGCCCGGTCGAAACCGTGTGGCGACTTGGCGACAACTTTGCCACTATCCATGAACGACCACAGTGGCCCGGCATCGGTGCGACAGCTATCGTTCCCAGCCTCTCGCACGCGCCAAGGGCAAGAACCGCATGACGTCGACGCCTGATTCCCTGATCCGACAGGGCTTTGGAGCAACTTCTCGCAGCGACACGTGGTGGCTCAAGCCACTGCTGACGTTCGGTGGTCTTGGCGCCTTCGTCGTCTACTCGACGTGGGCGGCGTTTCAGGCCGAGCACTACCACTCTGGTCCCTACCTGTCGCCGTTCTACTCCCCGGAGTTGTTCGGCGATTCAACGCACGCGTGGTTCGGGCCGAAGCCATCCTGGTGGCCGGGGATGATCCCGTGGTCACCGGCGTTCCTGATCCTGTGGGCCCCCGGCGGCTTCCGCCTGACGTGCTACTACTACCGCGGCGCCTACTACAAGTCGTTCTGGGCCGACCCGCCGGCATGCTCGGTTGCCGAGCCGCGCAAGTCCTACCGCGGCGAGAACTCGCTGCCGCTGATCCTGCAGAACATCCACCGCTACTTTCTCTACATCGCGCTCATGTTCATCGTGTTCCTCGCGCACGACACGTGGAAGGCGATGTGGTTCGAGAACGCGGGGACCAAGAGCTTTGGCATCGGTGTCGGCACGATTGTGTTGATGCTCAACGTCGTGTTTCTCGGCGGCTACACGTTCGGCTGCCACTCACTGCGCCATCTCGTCGGCGGTTTCATGAACCGTCTGTCCAAGCACCCGGTGCGCCAGAAGGTGTACTCGTGTGTCAGTTGCCTTAACAAGCGACACCAGGTGTGGGCTTGGTGCAGTCTGTTCTGGGTCGGATTCTCGGACTTTTACGTACGCATGTGCTCTATGGGCAACTGGTCGGACTGGAGGCTCTTCTAGTGGTCGATTGTCAGACCCATGAGCACGACGTCCTCGTAGTGGGCGCTGGCGGTGCCGGACTGCGCGCGGCGATCGAAGCGGCAGCCAGCGGCGTCTCGGTCGGGCTCGTCTGCAAGTCTCTGCTCGGCAAAGCGCACACCGTTATGGCCGAAGGCGGTGTCGCGGCGTCACTCGCCAACGTCGACGACCGCGACGACTGGAAGACGCACTTCGCTGACACGATGCGTGGCGGTCAGTACGGCAACAACTGGCGGATGGCCGAACTGCACGCGCGCGAGGCACCCGAGCGCGTGCGCGAACTCGAGGCCTGGGGGGCATTGTTCGACCGAACCAAGGACGGACGCATCCTGCAGCGCAACTTCGGTGGGCATCGCTACCCGCGACTGGCGCATGTTGGCGACCGCACGGGCCTCGAGATGATCCGGACTCTGCAAGACCATGGCATCCACCAGGGGATGGAGGTCTTCATGGAGTTCACGATCGTCCGCTTGCTCAAGAGCGGCGATCGTGTCATCGGTTTGTTCGGCTATGACCGCGAGCGCGGTCGCTTCCGTGTGTTCAAGGCCAAATCGGTCGTGCTGGCGACCGGTGGTATCGGGCGCGCGTTCAAGATCACTTCGAACAGCTGGGAGTACACGGGTGACGGGCACGCGCTCGCCTACGAGGCGGGTGCCGACTTGATCGACATGGAATACGTCCAGTTCCACCCTACCGGGATGGTCTGGCCGCTGAGCGTGCGCGGCATCCTCGTGACTGAGGGCGTGCGTGGCGAAGGTGGAGTGCTGCGCAACAGCGAAGGCAAGCGCTTCATGTTCGATGACATCCCAGATCTGTACAAGAACCAGACTGCCGACAACGAAGAGGAAGGCTGGCGCTACACGCAGGGCGACAAGGGGGCGCGCCGGCCGCCCGAGCTGTTGACGCGCGATCACGTCGCGCGCTGCATCCTGCGCGAAGTGTCGGAGGGGCGTGGTAGTCCGCATGGCGGCGTCTTCCTCGACATCGCCTGGATCGGCGAACGCCTTGCGAACGGCGCCGAGCACATCCGGCGCAAGCTGCCGAGCATGTATCACCAGTTCAAGGAGCTCGCCGGGATCGACATCACGGCTGTGCCGATGGAGGTCGGACCAACGACTCACTACGCGATGGGCGGCATTCGCGTCGACGCTGACACGCAGATGTCGACGGTGTCCGGGCTGTTTGCGGCCGGTGAGTGCGCGGCTGGTCTGCACGGCGCCAACCGGCTCGGCGGAAACTCGCTGTCGGATCTCCTGGTGTTCGGTAAGCGCGCCGGCGAACACGCCGCGTTGTTTGCCAAGGAACACAGCGCTGCGCCGATCGACGGGGCCGAGATCGATGCCGCCGCGGCCGAAGCGCTGGCGCCACTCGAACGCGGGGCGGGCGCCGATGCGGAGAGCCCGTATTTGATCCAGCAGGAGCTTCAGGAATCGATGCAAGACAAGGTCGGCATCGTGCGGCGCGAGTCCGATCTATTGGCTGCCATCGAGACGGTCGCAGCATTGCGCGAGCGCGCGCAGCGCGTCGGCGTCGCTGGCAATCGCGAGTACAACCCGGGCTGGCATACGGCGCTCGACCTGAAGTCGTTGCTCGTGGTGTCGGAAGCGGTCGCACGCGGCGCAGCCCAACGCAAGGAGAGCCGGGGCGCCCAGTTCCGCGATGACTACCCAGAGAAGAGCGAGGAGTTGGGCAAGATCACGCACGCCGTGCGCAAGGGTGGCGACGGCCGCATGCAGGTCGAGGCGGAGCCGGTGCGCGAGTTGCCGCCCGAGATCCGGGCCATCATCGTGGAGAATCAGGAGTGACGCGGGCGACATTCTCCATCTGGCGCGGCGACCGGGGCGGTGGTCGATTCGAGGACTACCAGACCGACGTTTCCGCGGGCATGGTTGTGCTCGATGCCGTGCATCAGGTGCAGGCCGAATCGGCCGGCGACATGGCAGTGCGTTGGAACTGCAAGAGCGGCAAGTGCGGCTCGTGCTCTGCCGAGGTCAACGGCATGCCGAAGCTCATGTGCATGACGCGCATCGACGACCTCGATCTCTCACAACCCGTCAAGATCGAGCCGATCAAGGCCTTTCCCCTGCTCAAGGACCTCGTCACCGACGTCTCGTGGAACTACGCGGTAAAGAAACGCATCAAGAAGTTCAAGCCACGCACACCTGACGCGTCCGATGGCACCTGGCGCATCTCCCAGCAGGATGTCGATCGTGTGCAGGAGTTTCGCAAGTGCATCGAGTGCTTCCTGTGCCAGGACGTCTGTCACGTGCTGCGTGAGCACAACAAGCACGACGAGTTCATCGGACCGCGCTTCTTCGTCTACACGGCGGCGCTCGACATGCACCCGTTGGACGTCGAGGACCGCCTCGAGGACCTCAAGAAGACCGACGGCATCGGCTATTGCAACATCACCAAGTGCTGTACGGTCGTTTGTCCGGAGAACATCACAATCACCGACAATGCGATCATCCCGCTCAAGGAACGCGTCGTGGATCGGTTCTACGACCCGTTGCGCCTGTTGTGGCGCAAAATGATGGGCAAGTGATACAGGAGTCGAGTGATACCGGAGTCGTTCGAACTCAAGCCGCTGATCAAGGAGGGTGCCGCGAGAGCCCTCTCGAGATCGAAGACGACAGGGGCTACTACACCGGCATCATCTTCGAGCGCCGCGGCTACTGGAGTAGCGGCGTGCTGCACGAGCTAGCGCAGCCCGGCGGCACCTGCCTCCTCCGTCCGCACTCATAGCGCAAACTAGCACCTTATACCTGAAGCACTTGCGGAGCTTTACCGGGCTCAAGGGCACACTTTCGCCAGTGTCTCTTGCATTGTCCGCTCAAGGTGCTTGCTCGCCAAATGGGTTAGCGTGAGCCAGAACGCTACCGACACGGCGAGGCCAATGAGGGCGGCGAGGGTGAGGGCCAGCGGATTTGGGACGGAGCCACTCAGCCACACCGGCCAGGCGATCACGAGCGCGACCAAGCTCGCCGGGATTACGGCGACGAACGAGAAGATCAACCGCGCGACCGAACCCACGCAGCCTTCGTTGCCCGTCCGATCCTGGCCGAGCGCGCGGCGTCCGCGTTGGCCGACGCGCGCCGGAAACAAGACGGAGATCAGGTTGCTCGACCCGAGCACGGCTGGCAGCACGACGACGTCGATGAGCGTGATCATCGCTACGTCGATGATCGGAATGCTCTCGCCCGAGAGCCACGACGTCGCGGCCGCGAGCCCGGGCACGAGTAACAGGTTGACGATGCCGAGGATCTCGAGTTGAGCGAGGTTCTTGCCACTGAGAATCGTACGGCCCTTGAGCGGTAAGGCCGCGGTTTGGGTGAAGCCGCTGCCTTCCAGGCCGAGCGAGTTCAGCAGGAACCCCGATTGCATGAAGACCAGAAGTGCTGCGGCACCGTAGAAGCCGGTCGACTCGTTGCTCGTTCCCCACAGCGTGCTACCGAGACCGACGAACAGGACGAGACCTATCTGCTGCAAGAAGAGCACCTTGAACCACGGTTCGCGGCGCAGCACCAGCATCTCTTTCTTGTGGATGGCAGCGACGCCATGCGGCAGCAAGCGGCCCGCCAGGGCGCTGATCAACGAGCGTCGCCGTTTGGCCGTGGCCTCGGTGGTCGTCATGGCGATCTCGCCGTGAAACGCGTTGTACGTCAGGCGAACCCCGGTCAGCGTCAGGGCGAGGCCGACCAAGAACAGCGCCGTAGCTCCGCGCCAGGCCTCGGCCCCGGGTGGAAGGGCCCGGCTGTACCAAAGCGGCGGCAGAAACGACACCAGGTGGTCTAGCTGTACGCCATCGAGGAACGCCGTGATGTTCTGCAACGAGCGCTCCATGCCGCCTTCGCCGAGCAACAGGAAACGCATCGAGGCATACAGGCCCAGGCCGACTACGGGCGCCAGGATCGCCAGTAGCTCCGACAGTCGGCGGCTGGCGAGTAGGTTGAGCAACAACAACGTTATGCACTGTGTGGTGCAGAACACGATGAAGGCGAACAGCAGCGTGATGAGACCTGCGCTGAGCGCGCCGGCGGGCGTCGTCTGCACCGACACCGCCGGGATCAAGAGGATTGGCAGCAGCAGCACCGCCGTGCCGCTAACGAAGTTGCCCGCGATCGTCGACAGGAAGACTGCGGTGGGTCGCACCGGATAGGCGAACAGCTTCGAGACGTCCATGAACTCGTTGCTGCGGAACCCGAGCAGCGGGCTGAGCACGAGCAACACGGTCGCGCCGAGCGCGGTCAGGTCGAACAACGTCTGTGATGCGCGTGGTGCCAACGAGTGCTCGTGCAGCGATGCGACCACCAACGACATCCACAACGAGAAGCCGAGCCAGAACAGGAGTGCCAGGCCGGTGAGGATCATCAGGCCTTTGCGGCCGGAGTAGCGGCGCAGGCCGAGCTTGATCCTCAGTCTCAGGAGGATCCAGAAGTGAGCCACGACAGGCTGCCCTCGGTTTGCGGGCGCGCTTCCACGAGTTGTAGGAACGTCTCCTCAAGCGGTGCATCCGCTGCGAGGCCGGCGGCCAGCGCGAGTTCCGGCAGCGTACCTTGAGCCTTGATCTCACCGTCCTCGATGATGGCGACGCGCGTGCACAGCTTCTCGACGAGTTCGAGGATGTGCGAGGAGAAGAAGATCGTCGTGCCAGAAGCAACGAGTTCGTTGAGCAGACCGCGGATCGTGATCGACGTGCGCGCGTCGATGCCATTGAACGGTTCATCGAGGAACAGCACTCTGGGTCGATGGATCAATGCGCATGCCAGCACGGCTTTCTTGCGCATGCCCATGGAGCAATCGAGTAGCAGCTTGTCGCGGTCAGCGTCGGCCAGCTCCATGAGGTCCAGCAAGTCGGCCGAGCGTTGCCGAATGTCACGTCGTCGAAGTCCGTGCACGCGTCCGGTGAACTCGATCAGCTCGTTTGTACTTAGGCGCTCGTAGGTCTGGATCTCCTCGGGCAACATGCCCATGACACGTTTGACCGCGATGGGCGCGCTGAGCACGTCGTGCCCGGCCACTTCCATCGAGCCGCGAGTTGGCAGCAGGAGGGTTGTAAGCAGCTTGATCGTCGTTGACTTGCCCGACCCGTTCGGGCCGAGGAATCCGAAGAACTCACCGCGGGCGACCTCGAGGTCCAGTTCGCGAACCGCACAGGTCTTGCCGAACCACTTGGTGAGACCCTTGGTTCGGACCATGACGGGGGGAGCGGGTGGCAGCGAAGATTGGTCGAGCACGGAGCAGTGCGCCTTGGGCCGTGGAACGGCCGAGCGAGGCCATATGAGAGGACGCGACAGGACCGCTCAACGTACGGGACGAACCGGAGGTCGAGCCATGGCGAAGACAGAAAAGAAGGGCATCACACCTGTGTGTCCCCACTGCGAGAAGCGCGGCGGAAGCACACGGTGCAGTGAGGGGGGGCTCCGCCTACGCTTTGGGTTCCGATGACCGAGAACGTTGACATCCTCTATCGCCGCGCCGGAGAACTCGTTTCGCTGGCCGACGGTCCCGTCCATGGTGGTGTGCGCGGCGCGGCGCTCGGCTGTGCCGGGGTGCAGCATGACGGAGCCATTGCTGTCCGTGACGGCCAGGTCGTCGCCACCGGCCCTGACGCCGAGATGGCGCGGCGCTTCGTTGGCGAAGACGAGCTGGACTTGGCTGGCTACGTCGTCGTGCCGGGGTTCGTGGATTGCCATACCCATCCGGCCTTCGGTGCGACGCGCGAGCAGGAGTTTGCGCTGCGCTGCGGTGGTGCGGACTACGTCGAGATCTCCAGGCAGGGCGGCGGCATTCTCTCTTCCGTCCGGTCGCTGCGGGCGACTGCGGAACTCGACCTGCGCGACCTCGTGTATGGGCGACTGTCGCGTTTCCTCGCGCTCGGTACGACGAGCGTCGAGGTCAAGAGCGGCTACGGGCTGACGACTGCGGACGAGCAAAAGAGCCTAGAGGTGCTCCGCGACGCAGCGGTTGGCCTGCCGCTGACGACGTCGCGAACCTTTCTCGGTGCGCACGAGGTGGCGCCGGAGTATCGCGACGATCCGCAGGGCTACCTGCGGCTTGTGATCGATGAGATGCTGCCTGCTTGTCGCGAGCTCGCCGACTCGTGCGACGTGTTCGTCGAGGAACACGTCTTTGGCATCGACGCATCACGCCGTATCGGCGAGGCGGCAAGTGCGCTCGGCTATCGGTTGCGTTTGCACGTCGACGAGCTGACCCCTCTCGGAGGCGCCGAGCTCGCCGTGGAGTTGGGCGCAGCGTCGGCGGATCATTTGGCCAAGGTGTCGGAGAACGGTGTGCGCCTGCTCGCCGAGTCGGACACGACTGCGGTGTTGCTGCCGGGCACGATCTTCTTCCTGCGCAAGCACGAGCACGCGCCGGCCCGGCGGCTGATCGACGCGGGGGCGCTCGTGGCCCTTGCGACTGATTTCAACCCGGGAAGCTGTTACACCCAGAGCCTGTCGATGATCGTGACGCTCGCGCGCTTGGTCTATGGCATGACCGTCGCGGAGTGCCTCAACGCCGTGACGCGTAACCCAGCGGCCTCGCTCGGTCTCTCCGACGAGCGTGGCACCTTGCACCCGGGCAAGGCCGCGGACTTCGTCGCGTTGGATCTGCCATCGTTCGAGGCCTGGGGGTATGCGTTCGGTGACAATCCCGTCGCGATGACGGTAAAGGACGGAAAGCCGGTGGCGCTCAACTCGGCGGAGATCGACCCCGATCTGATGGAGCGTTTCGCGGAGTGAGCCCGAGCCTCGAGTGTGTGCCCAACTTCTCGGAGGGGCGCCGACCCAAGGTGGTGGCTGCGATTGCGGATGCGATGCGCGTGCCCGGGGTGCAAGTCCTCGATGCCTCGTCCGATGTCGACCACAACCGGTCGGTCATCACTCTGGCCGGTGAGCCAGATGGGCTGATCGAAGCGATGCTCGCCGCAGCCGCGGTCGCCAAGCGAGCGATCGACCTGGCGCATCACGAAGGCGTGCACCCGCGCATCGGTGCCCTGGACGTGTGCCCCTTCGTGCCCCTCGCCGGCACGCCGATGGCGTTGGCGGTCGAGACGGCCGAGCGCTTCGCGGAACGTCTCGCTGGCGATCACGATATTCCCGCCTATCTCTACGCCGAGGCAGCGCGACGACCCGAGCGCGTCGTGCTGGCCGATCTCCGGCGTGGTGTGCTTGCCAATCCGGACTTTGGATCGGCGCCAGCGCACGTGAGCGCCGGTGCGACTGCCGTGGGAGCTCGCTTCTACTTGATTGCCTTCAACGTCGAGTTGGCGTCGAACGACGTCAATCTGGCGCGGTCGATCGCGCGACGTGTGCGCGAGCGGGACGGCGGCCTGCCGGCCGTTCGATCGCTCGGGCTCATGCTGTCGGAACGCGCTCAGGTTTCCATGAACCTGGTCGACTATCGGCAGACCGGCCTTCACGAGGCGTTGGAAGCCGTGTCACGGTTTGCGACGGACGCCGGCGTCGCCGTGCATCGGAGCGAGATCGTCGGTCTGGTGCCGCAGGTCGCGCTCGGGCCCGACGCTCATCGTGCGCTCGAGTTGCCCGAAGAAGCAGCGTTCTATTGGATCGAGGACCGTCTGGCGCAGGCTTGAGCGCAGCGTTCGCTCAGCGGGTGCTCACGCCACCGGCGCCATTGGTGAAGTGCCGCCAGGCTCACGAACGATCGCCCGCTTGTGTGGGCGATCGCTTGCAGGCCAGGTTTAGTAGAGGAGGGTCTCGCCGCCGCCGGTCGTGCTGAGATCGAAGGGGCCGCTCGTGTGGAGCCCCACAGCCTGCCAGAAGGTAGCCAGTCCCTTGAAGGCCGCCACGTTCGGCAGCGGGAAGGGGAGGGTAGCGGAGCCGTTCGCGACGATCGCGCTGCCCATGATGTTCAGCGGCAGCGTGTAGATCGACGTGTTCGCGGCGAACTGGGGTCCGTTCAGCGGGACGGCCGTTTTCTGCGAGCCGAGGATGAGCGCCACTGCTCCGGCCGTGCTCTTACTGACTGTGAAGCCAAAGGCGGCGTTGCCCAGCGTCGGATCCTGATTGTTCATCGTCAGATCGCCGTTGCTCGGCGTGCCGTAGTTGAAGCAACCGTAGATCTCGTAGATCGTGTCGCTGGTTGCCTGTGCCATGAGCAGCAACACCGGCGTGCCGTCCTTGCGCACGTAGAACTCGCAGCCGCCGGCGACGCCGCCTGGATAGCTAGCGTGCGGGATCCCCGTGTCGCCGATGAACACGTTGCCAGTCGCCAGGCCGGTCTTGGGGTCCATCTCGCGGCCGACGACGCGGGTCGTCGCTACGGAGGCGCCACCTTGGCCAAACCACCAGACGGTCTTGCGTACCGAGTCGTAACCGGCGCCGTAGGACGAAGCCTGCATGTTCGGCACGCTCTTGAGCTGCTTGCCGGTCTTGTCGAACTCGACGTGGTTGCTCGAGAAGTTCCCTGCCCAGAACGTCTGAGTGTGCGTGTTGAAGGCGAGCGCGCGCGTCGTCGTAGCCGGCGAAGTCGATGGCACGGTGACGTCGAAGTTGCTGTCGAACTTCTTCGATGCCGTGTTGAAGGCGAGGACCTTGAAACCCGTAGCAGAGTTCTCCGCACTGCCGTAGATGAGGAACTTGCCGTCGAAGGCCAGGTCGCGCAGGCCCCATGAGGAGGTGGAGAGGCCGGGCACCGGATAGCTCGTGACCTTCCATGCCTTGGTTGTGGCGTCCCACACTATCCCGAACAGCATGTGCGGGTTGGTCGTCGGCGTGGTCGGGCTGCGTCGCGCGGAGACGTAGTAGGTGGCTTGGTGCCAGTCGTAAGCAACACCCAAGCAGCCGTTGTAGGTGTTGCTCGTTGCCGCCGAGATGATGGCTTGCGCGTCGATCTTGTGCGAGCCGTTGTTGTTCGCGATGGGGAGGTGCTTGCCGAGTTGAGCGCTGGCTCCAACGGCGAGGGTGAGGGAAGCGAAGAGGCAGAGAGGGGTTTTCAACCTTGGCTCCTTTTCTGGGGGTGAGCGACGGCTGGCAGTCTAGGACGGTATCCGAGTTTCCGCTACCCGTGACCGCAGCGCGCGCGTCCGCTATGGCAAGCGCGTAGACTCGTGCGCTTCCTGTCGAGCTGCCTGCATATGATGTCGACCTTCCTGTTAGCTGTCCTTGCTGTATCCGCCCATGGCATTGGCCAGAAGCCCGGCCCCAAACCCGTGGACCAGCAGGGCAAGGACCCCTACGTCAACTGTCCCTACTGCAACCATGTCGGCGACAAGGTCTGCAAGAAGCACAGCAAGGCGAAGATGGGCTGGGTCACGGACAGCGGATCGATCCGCTGCTCGGTTGTTGCCGGATGCAAGACCTGCCGCGGAACGCTGCGCGAGGACTGCAAGCACTGCGAGAACCAAACGGTAGAGGGGCGCAACAAGGCGAAGGGGGACGAGATTCAGGCGTGGCTCGCGGAGCGGCGCACGACCGTTGACGGGTTAATCGGTCACAAGGTGTTGCACGCCGAGTCGCGGTGGTTCCGGCTGACCTTCGACCTCAAGCCCATGATGGTTGGGCGCGTGCGCTACTCGACATATCGGCTCATGCACCTCTACCTCAAGCGATTCGAGGCGCACCGTGCGCTGTTTCAGGAGGTCCTGCAGGTGCCCATGCGCGACTTGCCGGATAAGTGCGACATCTACATGTGGCGCGATGGCCGTGACCAAGTGTTCGCCGCGACGAAGTTCACGGGCATGGGCTCGAGTGGCGTCGGCATCAAGCTCATGGGGTTGCACTCGCGCTACACGATGCAGTTTATTAGGCGCCAGATTCGCAACGATGAGGATCTGCATCGGCACATGGTGCACAACATCGCGCACCTACTCGTGTCGCAGATGATTCCGCACCAGTGGATCGGCAAGCTCAAGGCCGGTTGGATAGACGCTGGCATCGCACATTACTTCGAGTTCAAGCTCGACGAGAAGTGCACGACGTATTGCTGGCAAGAGGTCGTCAAGGAGACGAACTTCAAGGGCGGTAAGTGGCTCGTTCCGGTGCGGCGCAAGGTCGCCTCGCGGCAGATTCCGTCGTTCGCCGCGGTGTCGACCAAAAACACCGATCAGATCGGCCCCGAGGAGCACGCGCTGGCGTTCTCGTACGTGCACTTCCTGCTCGAAGGCGACTTCGAGAACGACTTGGTCAAGAAACATGGCGGCAAGGGGCGCGCGTTGTGCGTGGCGATCCGCGTGCTGAAGGCGAAAAGACCGACCCGCGACGCGCTGAGTGCCGGGTACGGTTGGAACCCGCTGGTGTTTGAGGAGAAGTGGAAGGAATGGGTTTTGAGGACCTACCCGGTGCGGTGAAGGGGGGAGGGCGCTTGGGGCAACTCGAGTGTCTGCAGGCCATGCGAGCTGCCTCGAGCGCGAGCACGGCTGCGCCTTTGGGTGGGCGTGCCGGTCTGGTGTTGTGTTTGGCGATGGCCTTGGGCTTGGTTCCCGTGGTCGGCGCGCAGAGTACGTTGTCGCGGTCGTTCGAGCGGGTGTTCTTCGTGCGGGCGGAGTGTTGGTTGGATGAGTGTTTTGGGCTGGCGAGTAAGGAGCGGAGGAAGAAGGCGCTGCCCTTGGTTCAGCAGGCTCTGGCGTTGCGGGGTTGGGCGAACTCGCAGGCGGGTGGGCGTTGTCGCCTGTTGGCGCGGGCGTGTGCCGTGCTGCAGGGGTTGGAACCCAACGATGTTCGTTTTCATGACCGGTTCAACTTCTTCCTGATGGCGCTCCCCGAAGTCGTTGACCCCAAGAAGATCGAGCGAGATCGAAAGTTGCTCGGCGACGTTACCCGGCAGATCTACCCGCTGCTGCCCGAGGTCAAGGTTGCGGATCCGACAGTCGCGTCGACTGACCGCGACAAGATCTTCCTGACCGTGCGCGGAGTCTTTGGTGCCGACAAGCCGCCGGCGCTCAGAGCGCGCTTGGGCATGAGGCCCGACGGTGGCAACCCTGCTCAGTTGGAGCGCGGTGATTCCAACGATCCGCAGGGCTGGCTGATGTTCGATCTGATGGGATCCTTCGCCGTCGATGCTGTCGGTCGCTACAGAGCCTCGGCGGAAATCGGCGTGGCTGAAACGTGGCCGCGTGCGGGCGACCCGCCGTGTAGTTCACGGTTCTGGGTCGAGCCTGGTTACCACCAGAGATTCTGGCGGCTGCTCGATCTGCGCAAGCAACTCGGCGAGAAGCAGCAAGGTCCGAAACCGCGGGCCGTGGATCTCGATCGCCTCACCGTCGTCACGGAGGAAGCTCTGCGCGTTCTCCTCGGCAGGGATTTTCTCGTGCGCTCGTGGCCGACCAGGGCGCTCGCGGAGGCTACCGAGTTGGCCGAGACGTTGGTCGCGGGCAAGCGGCCGGCGGTGTCTGCACGCGGTGACCGTGTGTACGGCATCAAGGTCGCCAACGGGCGGACTCTGCCGTTGCGTGTGGTCTGGGGTGCGCACGGGGAGAAGACCAAGGGCGTGTTGGTGCTCCCGCCGGGTGGCCATGACGAGAACCAAGTCGTCGACGGATTGAAGATCCCGGTCGCGGACCTGCAGGCCTCTGGCCGTGTTTGGGCGTTCACGACCTTTCCGACGACCGGGGACTACCTGCGCAAGGCGCAGTTGCTGATGCGTAGCGAGTTCGGCGTAACGTCGGCGCGAACCACGTTGGTGGGGGTGCTCGACGGCAGCACGCGGGCGTCCTACGCCCTCGGGTTGCTCGAGACGCCGCTTGCTGAGATGGTGCTGATCGGGCACGAGGCGCCGAGCGGGGAACTGTTGCGCGACAAGGATGTTGCCAGGTTGCGCGTGATCAGGGCCTATGGCTCTCCGGACTCGGACGCGCTCTCTGGCCTCGCGCGTCGCGCCAAGCGGTTCAACCTGGCGAAGGGGCGGTTGCGCATCGAGTCGGGCCCACCGCGTTCCCTCCGTGAGGCCTTCCGGCTCCTTCTCGACTGAGCCCTACTTGGCGAGGAGGTGGCGGAGTTCGTTCTCGTCGACGTGGATCTGAACTCGCGCCGAGTTCTTTGGTACCGTGCTCAGCGAACGGATTCGGGGAGCGAGAACTCGATTGCCTCATCGACGCCTTCGATCTCTTCGACTTCGGTCGCGCCGAGCTCACGAAGCCGTTCAAGGACGCCGAGCACCGAGACTTCCGGGGTGGAAGCGCCGGAAGTGATCCCGACCGCCTTGGCGTCATCGAACCACTCGGGTTGGATCTGATCCGCGCTGAGAATCAGGTACGAGGGGATGCCACGGGCCTGGCCGAGCTCGCGCAGTCGGTTGCTGTTCGAGCTGGTCAGATCGCCGATCACCAGCCAGAGATCGACGGAAGGGCTCAGAGCCTTGACCGCGTCCTGGCGGTTTTGCGTTGCGTAGCAGATGTCGTCATTGAGGGGCAACTCCAGCTTCGGAAAGCGTCGTTGCAGGACGCCGATGATGTCGTTGGCCTCGTCGACCGACAGGGTCGTCTGGGTGAGCACCGCGAGGCGCTCGGGGTTGGCGACCTGCACGGCTTCGGCCTCGGTTGTGTTTTCAATTACGACGGTGTGCTCTGGAGCTTCGCCAACGACGCCGACCACCTCGACGTGCGAGCGGTGTCCGACGAGGAAGATCGTGTAGTCCTTGTGCGCCCAGGCCTGGGCGCCGACGTGGACCTTCGTTACGAGCGGACAGGTTGCGTCGATGATGCGCAGACCGCGTCGTTCCGCCTCTTCGACCACGGACGGCGGTACACCATGCGCGGAGAAGACGACTTGTTGGTCAGGAGGAACATCTGCCAGCTCGTCAACGAACATCGCACCCTTGCTGCGAAGGTTGTTGACGACGACTGCGTTGTGAACGATTTCGTGCCGAACGTAGATCGGTGCGCCGAAGCGCATCAACGCGCGTTCCACGATGTCGATGGCACGGTCGACGCCGGCGCAAAAACCTCTGGGCCTGGCGAGGAAGACCTTCATGCAGACCGTCGATCCTACCGGGGTGATGGCGGCCTACTGTCGGATTCCTCTATTGAGGGCGATATCGAGTGTCAGCGCAAGCCACACTCGGCGAGGTCGTCGGAGTCGTCGAACAGCTCGATGACGCGATCGCGCGGCAAGTCGACTCGATCTCGACGGTGTAGGGCTTCACACCCCATCGTGGCTGCGGTCGCCTTGATCAGCGCAGGTACAGCTCCTGCGACGCGATCGCAGCCCCGCTCTTGCCAGACCCACCGCCACACACGAAGACCCCGCCCGCCCCCAGCTGGGTCGTCGCAGCCGTCAGCCGCGGTGAGGTGAGGCTCGGCAGCGCTGACCACTTGCCGGTGGCCGGGTCGTAGATCTCACAGGTGGCGATCGGAGCCGGTATGTACATGTCGCCATTGCCGCCGCCAAAGATGGCGAAACGGCCGTCGGCGAAGAGCAACCCTGCCGGCATCGTGCGCGGTCCAGCCAGCGGGGTCGTCGCCGACCAGATGTTGGTCGTCGGGTCATAGAGCTCACAGCCGGCGATGGAGCTACCCCCGGCGGTGATGTCACCGCCTAGCCCACCGGCAACCAGAACCTTGCCATTCGCGAACTGTGCCACGCCGCCGAGGGCGCGCGGCGAAGCCATCGAGCGGGCGGTCGAGATCGATCGCGAGCGGTGGTCGTAGATCCCGCAGGTGTTTGTGAGCGACGGGACGCGGAAGAAGAAGACCGACCGCCAGGTGATGCCACCGATGATCAGGACGCGGTCCTTGTCGATCGGGATTGCGACGTGCGTTGCCCGCGGGCGTCGCAGGTTCGGCCCAGCGCTCCAGGTGTTGGTCTGGGGGTCGAAGATCTCTGTGCTGAGCAGTGATGTCGTGACCGCGGTCGTGACGTCGACCAGTGAGGTGATGCCGCCGGTCACGAGCACCTTGCCGTCACTCAGGAGCGTTGCGGTATGGCCCATGCGCTTGCCGCTCATCGAACCAACCGCAACGAACTTGTTCGTCCTGGGATCGTAGATCTCGGCCGAGTTCTGGGGTGCGTTGGTGGTGTCGACGCCGCCTGCCAGCAGGTAGCGGCCGTCCAAGAGGCGCGTCTGCGAGTGCACGGCGCGCGCGGCCACGAGGTCGGGTCCCTTGCTGAAGGTGCGCGTTGCCGAGTCCCAGATCTCACTCGTCTTCCAGGGTGTCGGGTAGAAGATCGTTCCTTTGCCACCGCCAACGACTAACTGGTGCCCATCGCGCAGCGGCAACACGGTGTGGAAGGCGCGAGCCGAGGCCAGCGAGGTCGTGGCCTGGTGGAAGGATGCGCCGACGTCGAGTGGCACGACGGCGACGTCCGAGACCTGGTCGAACTGTAGCGTCGTCCCGGGAAACGTTAGGCACTGGTGCAGCAGCGCGATGCCGGCGAGGTTCGTGTCGTTCGGCAACGGCAGCGAGAACCCGGCGTGGCCGTTGCTGTCGAGGGCGCCGAGAATGTTGAGCGCCAAGAGGTCAAAGCCCACGCGAATCGTGCGCTTGTCGCTCGCGTCGATGATCGATAGCGGAAACAAGCCGCGCTTGAGCGAGGTCAACATCAGGAAGCCCTTCAATCCGTTGCTTCCCTTGATGCTGTAACGGATCGGTGCGCCGAGGCTGCCGCCCACTGGCTGGAGGGACAGGCCGGTTTGGGCGACGAGGGAGGCGGTCGTCATCGCTAGAGCCAGGAGGGTCGTCTTCATGGTGTGTCCGATGTTTGTCGGGCTGTCATTCCAGGTGATCGTCCAACAGTGTAGGTCCATTCTCGCCAAGGGGCGGGCCCGATACCGTGGGCAGGGGGCTGGCGAGCGTCCCTTCTCGCAAGATGGCCTTTGGAGAGCTCACCGCCTACCGCGCCAAACCATTTGTCCCCCATAGTGGGCTTGGGGACAAGTGGCTATGTCAACCCCTCCCGGGCTGCAGTGAACCC
>NYZE01000123.1 GCA_002685965.1 Planctomycetota bacterium
CTCGAGCATATTACAAGTGCCGGTCACATTGGTTTCAACGAACTCCACCGGCCCGTCGATGGACCGGTCGACATGGCTCTCGGCGGCGAGATGCATCACCGCGTCGGGCTTGTGGGCGGCAAAGATCCGGTCGAGCGCAGCACGGTCGCGGATGTCGGCCTGCTCGAAGGCGTAGAGCGGACTGTCGGCCACGGGGGCGACGTTGTCGAGGCAGGCGGCATAGGTCAGCGCGTCGAGGTTGACGACCTCATGGCCGCGCGAAACGGCGAGCCGCACGACGGCCGACCCGATGAAGCCCGCGCCGCCGGTTACCAGAAGTTTCATCTGCTCTTATCCTTCAAAGGTGAACGGGCTGTCGAAATCCTTCAGGAGGGGCGCCACCGCGTCCTTCTCCGACAGCACCGCTGCGGAATTGTCGATGCCCCAGTCGATGCCGATGTCGGGGTCGTCGAAACGCACCGCGCCATCACATTCGGGGGCATAGTAATCGGTGCATTTGTAGATGATCTCGGTGTCGGGCTCGAGCGTGGCAAAGCCGTGTAGGAAGCCCGCGGGCACCAGCAGCTGGCGGCCGTTCTCGAAGCTCAGCTCCTCGCCGACCCATTGGCCGTAGGTCGGGCTGCCCTTGCGGATGTCGACGGCCACGTCGAAGAGCCGGCCCCTGCCGCAGCGCACCAGCTTGTCCTGGGCATGGGGCGGGCTCTGGAAGTGCAGCCCTCGCACGGTGCCCTGCGTGGCGCTGAGCGAGTGGTTGTCCTGCACGAAGTCGTACTCGAGCCCGTGTTCGGCCATGCGCGCCTTGTTCCAGCTCTCGCAGAAGAACCCGCGGCTGTCGCCGTGGCGCCTGGGTGTCAGGATAAGAACCCCCGGCAGGGCTGTCTTGTCGATCTGCACGTGCCGTCCTCTCTGTACTGTCGGGACTTGGCGCCCCCCGGAACAGCCCTCCCATAGCAGCTTCTCCGGTCCGCCAGAACCGCTCGGCACTGAGGAGTTTACAAAGGCTGGCATGTGGGCCTCAACGCCACAGCCTGCCCGCCAGATTGTGCCCTTTGCCGCCGACCGGCGAAGGGCCGCGCACAACCTCGCCACCGCGCGCCCGGGCGGCAAGATTGCAACGTGAGGCTGTGGTCATCATAAAATGCCTGTGATACCCATTCGTGCACCTGCAGAAACAGGCTTTGCGCCGTTCTCCCGGAAACACGATTGCCCGACGAATACATACCAGGTTTTCTCACCCATGCCCTCTGATACCACCGTTCTCGATGCCTCCCTTGCAGCCGCCCGGCGCGTCCTCAGGACCGAGGCGGACGCCGTCGCCTACATGGCCGACAACCTGCCGGCGGACTTCGCGCCCGCCATCGACAAGATCCTCGAGACCGAGGGCCGGGTGATCGTCTGCGGCATCGGCAAGTCGGGTCATATCGGGCGCAAGATCGCGGCGACGTTGGCCTCGACCGGCACCACGTCGTTCTTCGTGCATGCCAGCGAAGCCAGTCATGGCGACCTCGGCATGGTCACCCGGCAGGACGTGGTGATCCTGATCTCCAACTCCGGCGAGACCTCGGAACTGCGCGATATGGTGTATCACACCCAGCGCTTCTCGATCCCGATGATCGCCATCACCTCGAACCCCGACAGCACGCTCGCAAATGCCGCAGATTTCCGCCTGCTCCTGCCGAAGAAGCCCGAAGCCTGCCCGATCGGCAAGGCGCCCACCACCTCGACCACGCTGACGCTCGCCCTCGGCGATGCGCTCGCGGTTGCGCTGATGGAACGGCGCGGATTCCAGGCTGATGATTTCGGCATCTTCCACCCCGGCGGCAAGCTCGGCGCCCAGATGCGCAAGGTCTCCGACCTGATGCATACCGGCGACACCATGCCTGTGCTGGATCATGACACCTCCATGCACGACGTGCTGCTGACCATGACATCCAAGGGCTTCGGCATTGCTGTCCTGATACGCGACGGTCGGCTCTTCGGCGTGATCACCGACGGCGACCTGCGCCGCAACATGGACACCCTGATGCAGAGCACCCCTTCGGAGATTGCCAACCGCACGCCGGTCACGGTGCCCGCCGACTATCTCGCAGCAGAGGCGCTGGCCCTGCTCAACGAACGCAAGGTCAGCGCCCTCCTGGTGCTGGATCAAAACGACACCCCTGTCGGCGTGCTGCACATGCACGATTTCCTCCGCGCCGGCGTGATGTGAGGCCCCTATGAGCACCGTCATCTTCATCCCCGCCCGATACGCCTCGACCCGCTACCCGGGCAAGCCGCTTGCGGCCCTGCGCCAGCCCGATGGCAGCGACAAGACCCTGATCCAGATGAGCTGGGAAGCCGCCAGCCAGATCCCCGGCGTCGATGCCGTCTATGTTGCCACGGATGACGAGCGCATCGCCGAGGCGGTGCGCGGTTTCGGCGGCGAGGTCGTGATGACCGCGGAGAGCTGCGAGAACGGCACCGCGCGCTGTGCCGACGCGCTGGCCAAGCTCGGCACCGAGCCCGACCTGGTGGTGAACTTTCAGGGCGACGCCCCGCTGACCCCGCCTTGGTTCGTTGAGGACCTGATCGCCGCGATGAAGGCCGAGCCCGACATGTCGATGGCCACGCCGGTGCTGCGCTGCGACCGCGACACCTATGAAGCCTTCGTCGAGGACCGCAAGAACGGCCGCGTCGGCGGCACCACCGTGGTGTTCGATGACGAGATGCGCGGGCTCTACTTCTCCAAGGAAGTGCTGCCCTATATCGATCCGGGCAAGCTGCCTGAGCCGATCCCGGTGTTCCACCATGTCGGCGTCTATGCCTACCGACCCGATGCGCTTCGCGATTACGTCTCGCGCCCGGCCTGCCAGCTCGAAAACCTCGAGGGACTCGAGCAGCTGCGCTTCCTGCATGCCGGCATTCCGGTGCGTTGCGTCGAGGTCTCGGCCCGTGGTCGGGTGTTCTGGGAACTCAACAACCCTACCGATGTGCCGCGCATCGAAGCCGCGCTCGAGGCGCTCTGAGCGCGTCACCGATTTCACCGGTGGCGGGGCTGGACACAGCTCGGCCACCGCTTCATGACTTTGCCGATCAAAGCCGATCCTTCCGAGACTGACTGGGGCTCCCATGACCAAGACCATCACCATTCGCGACATTCCCGTCGGCGGACAGAATCCGTTCTTCCTGATCACCGGCCCCTGCCAACTCGAGAGCCTCGAGCACGCCCGGATGATGGCCGAGAAGATCGCCGAGGCCTGCGCCCCCACCGGGACGAAGTTCGTCTTCAAGGCCAGCTACGACAAGGCCAACCGTTCCTCGATCTCCACCCAGCGCGGGCTGGGCATGGAGGAAGGCCTGAGCATCCTGTCCAAGATCCGCGACGAGTTTGGCGTGCCCACGCTGACCGACGTGCATGACGCCGCCCAATGCGCCCCGGCCGGCGAGGCGGTGGACATCATCCAGATCCCCGCCTTCCTGTGCCGCCAGACCGACCTGCTGCTCGCCGCCGGCAAGACCGGCTGCGCCATCAACGTCAAGAAGGGCCAGTTCCTGGCGCCCTGGGACATGAAGAACGTCGCCGCCAAGATCGCCTCGACCGGCAACGAGGACATCATGCTCTGCGACCGCGGCACCTCCTTCGGCTACAACACCCTGGTCAGCGATTTCCGCGGCCTGCCGATCATGGCCCAGACCGGCTATCCGGTGGTGTTCGACGCCACCCACTCGGTGCAGCAGCCCGGCGGCCAGGGCACGACCTCGGGCGGCCAGCGCGAGTTCGCGCCGGTGCTGGCCCGCGCCGCGGTGGCGGTGGGCGTTTCCGGGCTCTTCATCGAGACCCACGAAGATCCCGACAACGCGCCGTCCGACGGCCCGAACATGATCCCCGTCGACCTGATGGGCAAGCTGATCGGCCAGCTGCGCGCCCTCGACGACCTGAGCAAATCCCAGGAGCCGGTGCTGCCGTTTTCGGCCTGAAATTGGGCCTGAGACCCCGCCCTCCGACAGAACGACCAACCAAGGACAGACCATGAGCCAAGACGAAACGGCCAAGATCGCCGAACAGGTGAGCCTGCTGATGCAACTCGACCGGACGCGCCACCACGTGGGCACCGAGCTCGACATGGCAGCTCTGGCGAACGTGCCGGCCTATATCGCCTCTGTCTTCGAACAGGCCAACGCCGTTGGCTCGGATCTGTCCCCGGCCGATCTCTACGAGCAGGTCAACAAGCGCATCTCGCAGCTGCAGGCGCAGGTCTACCTGATGCGCGTCGAGATGGAGAACCGCTTCGAGCGCGACCCGGCCCGGATCTACGAGGATCCGTTGGCGATCTCGGCCTATGGCGAGCGCCTCGAGACCATCACCACCTCGCCGAAGAGCTTCAGCTTCGAGCCGGCCATCCTCGCCCATGGCTGGTATCCGGCGGAAATCAACGAGAACGGCGCAGCCCACCGCTGGATGCGCCCCGGTGATGTCTCGCTCGCCTGTGTGCCCCATCTGGGCACGGTGGATCAGAGCCTCGAGATCGAGGGCTACGCGCTCGAACCAGAGCAGCTTGAGGAACTGAAGATCCGCGCCGGCGAGACCGTGGCCGAGATCGAGACAGGCACCACATCGCCGCAGCATTTCACCGCCCGGCTGACGCTGTCCGGCGCGGCACTGAAATCCGCCAACTACCTGCCGGTCGAATTCACCATGAGCGATTTCCGCCAACCCAACTCGCAGGACACGCGGATGCTCGGCGTCAACGTCTCGCGCTTCGTCTGCCGTCCCGCAAGCCCCGAGGCTCAGGGGGCGGCATGAAACTCGCCGCCCTTGTCGATTTTCCCTACTGGGAGGCCAAGGTGGGCACGGCCATCCGCTATGAGAGCCTGTGCCAGTCGCTTGCCAAGGTCTGCGACCTTACGGTCATCAGCACCGTCACCATGCCAGACCGCTACGAGGGCTTCCGCGAGGACGCCCCCTATGAGCTCATCGACCGCAGTGTGCTCAAGGAGATCCATCTCGAACTCGGAGCGGGAGAGATCCCCGGCGTGCGCCCAGACCGCCAGGTCTCCGTGCGCACCGTCAAGCACCTTGTAGAGAGTGGCGGGTTCGACGCGGTGCTCACCCCCTATTTCAATCGAAATTGGATGATCGACCACCTGAGCCCCGACATCGTACGCATCATCGACACCCATGACTGCCAGTCGCAGCGCACCCGCTCTTTCGCCCGGCATGGCATGACGCCCACCTTCAACATGTCCCCAGAGCAGGAAGGGGCCGAGCTCGACCGATACGACATCGTGCTCGCCATGTCGGACGAAGATCACGCGGAGTTCGCCCCGATCACCGCGCGCCCCGTGGTCACCACGCCCTTCCGCCTGCCGGTGCGCGATCTCGCGCCGCTGCGCGAGATCTACGGCCCACGCGGTCAGAACCGCGAACTGCTCTTCATCGCAGCCAAAAGCGACGTGAACGACCTCACGCTCGACTACCTCCTGCGCGAGGTGCTGCCGCTGGTGCCCGGACGCCTGACCCTGAACATCGTCGGCAACGTCACCGTGCCCGACATCACCCCGTTCAACACCACCGTGGTGCGGCACGAGAATGTCGAGGACATCGTGCCGATCCACGCCCGCGTCGCGCTGGCCCTGAACCCGACCTATGCCGGTGGCGGGGTCAAGACCAAGACCCTCGAGGCGATCTGCTACGGCGTGCCGATCCTGACCACCGACGAGGGAGCCCGCGGCATGCGCCACCTGATCCCCGATGCGCTGGTGGCCAATGACAAGGAGCTCTTCGCCTATCGCATCGGCCAGCTTCTCGAGGCGCCGGAGATGCGCGACGCGCTGGCCCGTGAGCTGATCGCCAATCTGCGGGCCGAGAACAGCGAAGCCTGGCTGCCGGCCTTCGCGCAGATCCTGCGCGCCGTCCGGTCCCGCAAGCTCGGGGAGGACGCAGCATGAGCGGCACCGTCAGACGCATCGTCTTCTCCGGCGATTTCCTGCGCCCCTCGGTGGCAGAGCTGCGCCCCACCCAGCACGAGAACATCCGCTGGCTGGCCCAATTGCTCGAGACCCCGCTGCGCATGGCCACCGGCCTACCCTGCGAAACCGTGCACTGGGATAACAACTGGCTCAATGGCGCCCGGCTCGATCGCGACACCGTCGCCGCGATCTACCAGTCATTCTGGCTCAAGCCCTCGATCTGGAACTGGCCGCAGGTGTTCGCCGCCGAGACCCTGCCCGAGGCGGTGGAAGCGCTGCTGCTGCGCTTCTTCGAAGACAGCTTCGTGATCGGCTTCGAGCTGCCCCCCTACCTGTCGCATTTCCTGCGCCGGCACGGCATCGGCTTCGTCGACTGTTCGCTCTCGCCGGTCCGCTTCTTGGATGACCTGCTGTTCGAGGTCTCGTCCTCGAGCCCGGAGATCACCGAGGCGATCCGCGGCTTCGGTATCCCCGATGCCCTGATCCGCCTGCAGGCGGGCGTGCTGTCTTCCAATGTCGCCAAGACCAACCCACACCCGCCACGGCCCGACACGCTGCTGGTGATCCTGCAGACCAGCTACGACAAGGTGGTGATCGAGAACGGTCGTTTCGTCACCGCGCTCGACCATGTGGAGCGGCTCGAGGAGATCGCCCAGGACTATACCCATGTGCTGATCAAGGAGCACCCGCTCGAGCCGCAACCGCAGGTGCGCGACAAGCTCCTGCGCGCCCTGCCCAATGCCGCGCTCAGCACCGACAATTTCTACCGGCTGGTGTCACATGGCAACCTCAAGGGCGTGGCTGCGCTGTCCTCGAGCTGCGTGCTCGAAGGACGCTATTTCGGCAAGCAGGGGCATTACCTGATCCCCAGCTTCTCGCATGACAGCTTCTCAGTCGGCCTCGAAGGCATCAATGTCGGCGACGATGTGATCACGCCGGATTTCTGGCGCGACGTGCTGGCCCCGACCGGGCTCGAGCTGACCCCAAAGGACGGGCTGCGCCTGCCTGCCAAGCCCAACCGCTTCCGCCAGCAGCTGCGCAGCGCCTGGGGCTACAACCAGATCGACACCGACATCCCGGTACAGTGGGCCAAGGTGTAACTGATTGACCTGCCCCCTGCCGGTCCCTCATTCATAACGAGAGTCTGCAGGTTGGTGCACTGCTCCCCAACCTTGGACCGCCGAAAGTTGGATTTTTCCGGCTGTCTCACGATGACGGGCTGGTTGCGCCATCGGGATAATGCACGGCTATCGGGACGTTATACCCGATCGCGCTATGGGGTCGGTCTTCGTTGTAGTGTCTACGCCAATCTTCCAGCTTTTCGCTGGCGTCGGCAAGGCTCATGAACCAGTGGGCGTTCAGGCACTCGGAGCGAAGCTTGCTGTTGAACGCTTCGATGAACCCGTTGTCGGTCGGCTTTCCTGGCCGTGAGAAGTCCAGCGTGACGTCGTTGGCATAGGCCCATAGGTCCAGGTCACGGGATATGAACTCGCTGCCGTAGCACGTCGGGAAGAAGCGCTGTTTTGAGGTTATGGCCGCGCGCGCAGCCCTCAAATAGCGCAGCGTGTGGCCATAACCGGTCGCAGGTCTCAACAGTGGTTTTGCAGAACCACACCGCTGAGGAGACCGGCTATGACCGCCACCGATACTAACGCTTCGACCTTGCTGGTCGCCATCGACATTTCCAAGCATCGCCACGAGGTGCTGATCGGGGTACCGGGCAAGAAGCGTCGTCGCCGTATGACGATCATGAACACCTTGGAAGACTTCCATCGTTTGTCCGCGGCGTTGGTCGGTTACGACATGCCTGTTCGGATCGGGTTCGAGGCGACTGGCAACTATCACCGGCCGCTGGCGCATCATCTCGGACAAGCGGGGTTCGACCTCAAGCTTGTCCCCTCTGTTGGCCTCGCCCGGACACGCGAGGCTTTGCATAACAGTTGGGACAAGAACGACCCGAAGGATGCGCAAGTCATCCTGCACATGCTGGAGATCGGCGCCGTACAGTTCTTCCACGACCCGCTGGTCGTTGGGACCGCCGACATCCAGGAACTGTCGAAGACGCACGAGATCGTCTCGCGTTCGAAGACCGAGCTCTGGCACCGCATCCTGACGCATTACCTGCCGCTCTACTTCCCCGAAGCCGAGCGGTTTCATCGAAGCTCCCGAACCGATTGGTTTCTGGCGTTCCTCGAGAAGTACCCGGCACCGGCGATGATCACGGCCATGAGCCAGGACGCTTTCATCGCAGATGCCTGGCAGGTAGTGGGCAAGAAGGTTTCCAAAGAACGCCTGCTTTCAGATGTTTACGCGACGGCCGTCGACTCTGTCGGACTGCCGGTAGACCCGGATTCCGACGCGGTTCGCATGTTCCGCCTGGTCCTTGCCGAAGGCAGAAGCCTTGTCCGCCAGCGCAACGAGATCGAGGCCCGGGCGGTCGAGCTGCTCTCCGATCTGCCTGACTATCGGTTGCTGACAACCATCCCCGGCATCGGCCCGATCAATGCCATGACCATCTTGGCGGAGGCCGGCGACCTGCGCCGCTTTCGGCATCACCGGCAGTTCCTGAAGTTCTGCGGCATGGATCTCGCCACCGTGCAGTCCGGCATGTTCCGCGGTCAGAGCCGTATCTCGAAGTACGGCAATGCCCGGCTCCGGCGCACGCTCTGGATGGCAGGACAGACTGCCGTGCTAAAGCGGACCAACAGCTTCCGGGATAAGTTCGAACGCTACATCTCGAAGGACCGACACAACGCCCATCTGCGTCGCAAGGCCTACACCGCAATCGCGGCCAAGATGGCGCGCACCGTACACGCCGTGGTCAATCACGGCGAACCCTATCGCCCCTTCTTCGAGGGGGTGAGCCCAGGCGGAAGGACCTCTCTCTGACTGAGCCGTGGAGGCAGTCAATCTGACCTCGTAGATAATGTTCGGGCCTTCTGCTTGGGATATGGGATCTCGTATTAAGGACGGTGAGGGCCGCCATCGCGCGTACCCTGTGTTTGCTATGGATGAGATCATTTCTTGACGGCAGAGCCCGTCTGGGCGACCTTATAAAGGTATCCGGTCACCGGATGCCACTCGACCTGTTGACCTAAGCAGCCAGAATTTCCCGACATAGGACGTTGTCGACCCTGATCGTCTTCGGGTAGCCGATCTTGGCGCAGACTTTCTCCAGCGTCTGCACGACGTCCTCACCGCGATAGGCGAAGCGGGGATCGGCCGCCGGGCAGAGCCGGGAATGGGTGTCGACCACCGTCAGAATGCGGAGCTTCTTGCCCATGGCGAGCTGGTCTTGAACGAAGTCCATCGCCCAGACATCGTTCGGCCCAACCGCTTCCTGGCGGTCCTCTCGTAGCTTCGCCTTCACGCGACGCTTTGGGTGCTTGTTCCGCAGCTGAAGGCCCAACTCATTGTAAATCCTGCGGGTCTTCTTCATGTTGATCACCCATCCTTCTCGTCGCAGCAGGACATGCACACGCCGGTAGCCATACCGCACCCGTGTCTCGCAGATCTCCTTGATCCGCCTTTCGACGGCAGCCTGGTGCGTCCGCCGGGACTTGTAGTGGTAGCTGGACGTGTCGAAGCAGATGGCCCCACAAGCCTTCCGGATCGACACGCCCCAGTCGACGCACATCCCGGTCACGATCTCTCGCAGACGCCCAGGCTTCAGAGCTTTCGCCGGATCACGTCCTGCAACATCTCCCGGTCAAGCGTCAGGTCCGCCACGATCTTCTTCAGCCGCGTGTTCTCGTCCTCGAGCGCCTTCAGCCGGCGCATCTCGTCCGGCAGCAGGCCGCCATACTTTTTCTTCCAGTTGAAGTAGGTCGCTTGGCTGATCCCAGCCTTGCGGCAGATCTCAGCGACCGGCGTGCCTTGCTCTCCCTGCTTTAGGATGAACGCCTTCTGCGCCTCCGTGAACTTCGATGCTTTCATGCGTTTTCGCTCCTCTCCCAGCTAGGATAGCGTAGCCGAAAACTCCAGCTTCAAACGGTCCAGTTTTCAGGGGGCAGAGCAACCTCTGAAGGAGCAGACAGATGCGAAAGAGCCGTTTCACCGAGGCGCAGATAATCGGGATGATCAAGGAACAGGAGGCGGGAATGCCGACTGCTGAGGTGTGCCGCAGGCACGGCCTAAGCACGGCGACGTTCTACAAACTGAAGGGCAAGTACGGTGGCATGGAGGTGTCCGAGGCTGCGAGGCTGAAGGCCCTTGAGGACGAGAATGCCAAGCTGAAGCGCCTGCTGGCGGACTGGCATGATCGAAACGGGCACCCCCTGGCTGACATCATCGCGGCCCCCGGAAGATCTTCTTGGAAGAGTTGGTCCCTCAATCTTCCAGGTCTGTGTTCGGGTCGACAGTGCCGCGTGCTTTTCGGAAGGCTTCGGGGAAGCCGTCGTCCTCCAGCTTTGCACCGTAATGCACATCAAGAAACAGGTTCGCGAGGTTCAGCGCTTGCTCGACGGTGAGGGGCTCGAATGCCCAAGCGGGCAGGGACAGCGTGTCTGTTCGGCCGGGGATTGTGCCCTCGATTTCCACGCTCTCACCGAGGAAGCGCAGGATAAAATCGGGCTGCTCGATGTGCGTTCCGGATGTCATGTATCTATCCTAATTTGTTTCTATCGCCTGCATTCCGTAATTACGCAACGCCGTAGTGCCGCAGTGATGGTGATGCGGTCGGTGGAAGAGCGCGACGCGTTCAATGCGTGCATGCCCGCGTTCAATGTCCATCGGTAGATAATGTCGAAAAAGTTTATAGGATTTCCTGTGAATGAGAAGAGGGCGCAGGCCCGAGGCCTGCGCCATAGTTATACTTCTTCGCGTTCCATTTCTTCGTAAGCGCTGTCTGCGCCCCACGCGGGATCAGCTTGACGTGGTGAAGTTCCAGGGCATCAGCTCGTCGATCCTGCTGGCGGGGTGACCGGCGGTGATCGCTTCGAGGGTCGCCTTGAGGTAGGCGAAGGGCTCCACGCCGTTGATCTTCGCGGTGGCGATCAGGGAGGCGATGCGGGCCCAGGTGCGGCCGCCCTCGTCGTGGCCGGCGAAGAGTGCGTTCTTTCTTGTCAGGGCGATCGGGCGGATCAGGTTTTCGACGGCGTTGGAGTCCATC
>NYZE01000124.1 GCA_002685965.1 Planctomycetota bacterium
CGGCAGCAACGAGGTCACTCTCCGTGGCACTTGGGCGCCCCTGCAGGATGTTCTCACGAATCGTCGCGTTGAACAGGAAGGGGTGCTGGTCGACGATCGCGAGTCGCGGCAGGTAGGAATCGAGGGCAACCGTTCGCAGGTCACGGCCATCGATCAGGATGGTGCCCTCGTCCGGGTCGTAGAAGCGCATCAACAGGTCGAGCACCGTCGACTTGCCCGCCCCGCTCGAGCCGACGAAAGCGATCTTCTCCCCGGGCCGCACGCGGAATGACAGACCCGACAGCACCGGATCGCTGTCGTAGGCAAAGCTCACGCTGCGGAACTCGATGTCACCGCGCGGGTTCTCGAGGGGTTCGGCAGCGCCGCTGTCGTGAATCTCGGGCTGCGTGTCCAGGTAGACCTGAATGCGGTCCATCGCGCCCTGCGACTCCTTGAGCAGATTGTAGGTTCGTGCCGTGCGCTTGATGTGCTGGTAGGTCGTGCCGACGGCGGCGACGGCCATGAAGAGGTTCCCCCTGTCGATGTCCTGCGCGCCGGTGGAGAACACGAACTGCAACGAGTAGATGATCCCAGCAAACCCGCCCATGTAGATCAGGTACAAGAAACCCTGCGACTTGGCCTTCGACTTGACCATGCGCATCGTCCGGATCAGGAAGCGTTCGTTGATCTCGTGAAACTCGGCGATCTCGCGTTCCTCGAGCTGGAAGGCCTTGACCGTCCGCACGCCCGAGAACATCTGTGACATGGCATCGGTCGCATCGCCTAGCGCTGCCAGGCTCTTGCTCGAGCTCTTGCGCACCTTCCGGCCGAAACGCCCCATCGGCAGCATCAATACCGGCACCATGGCGAGTACGAACAGTCCCAGGCCCCAGTGCACCGAAGCCGCCAGAACCGCGTTCGTCAGGATCATGAGCGGCTCGAGGAACGTGTTCTCGAACAATAGAGTGTAGGAGTGGCGGATTGTGTTGGTGTCGTTGGAGACGGTGGAGATCAGCTCGCCCGTGCGCTGCTTCGAGAAGAAGCGCACACTGAGTCTCATCATGTGGCCGCACAAATGGTTGCGCAGATCCACGACTGCCCGCGTCGCCGCCAGGTTGGCCAGAATACGGAAGGCCCACACTGTCACGGCGCCGAACACGGCCAGCACGGCGATCATGACAGCCGATCCGGCCACGACCGCACGCTGATACTCGACGCTACTGGGAATCCCCCGCGGCACGAAGTGGTCGAGTCCCACGCTGTCGAGGAACGCGATCTTCACGGTGCGGAAGGCTGCAAACAACCGGTTCGAGGTCCCCGGCGTCGCGGAGATGTCGTTGCCGAACAGCTGGCCGATTTCGACCAACAACAAGAACGGTCCCTTGACCGCCAGCGCCTGCAGCAGGCCGACCACGATGATGGCCAGCACAAGGCGCTTCTGCCGACTCAGCTGGCTACCAAGCTGCCTGAGCAGCGGTGCGAGCGAGGACCCCCCTGAGGACATGGGCAGCAGGTTAGCAGCGGAGCAACTCAAGTGCCCCAAGGGCGCAAGAGTTGCCCTCCCCCTTCCCTATTCGACGCGGGTGCGCCCAGCGACTTCGTTAGCCCAGCTCAGGAAGCGGTGGCTCAAGAAGTCCTGCCTGACCAGGTCACGCTGGTTCTTCTCCCCGAGCGTCACCGTGCCGGTCGGTGCCAACCTCTGCGTGATCTTGCAGATGTAGTAGCCGTCCTGCCCACGCAGCGGGCCGGCGACGGCGCCTATGGCGACGTCGTAGAACAGGATCTCGGCGACCGAGTAACCCTGGATGAAGTCGGTGTACTCGTTCTCCTTCAGCTCTTGCCGGATCTCGTTGAGCGACTTGCCGGAGAGCTTGCCCTGATCCTTGAAGTGCTCGGGCCAGATCGCGTGCTTGGACATCGCGTCCTCGAAGGTCATGGCCCCGGACTCGATCTTGCGCATGACCTGCTCAGCCTCACCCCTGGCCGCGGCGAAGCCGTCCTTGCGCCAGGTACCGGCTGCATCATCGAAGGCTGGCATGCGGATGGCCTCGAGCGAGGTGCGGCCGTCGGACAGGAAGGCGCGCGCCTTCACGAGGTGCGCGCCGAGCGTATCGTCGTTGATCTCCTTGGCAATCATGTGCTCGAACGAACGCTCGAGCCGCCAACGTGCCTTGTAGACCTCGAAGCTCGGGTAGCCCTTGAAGGACATCGCGAGCACCTTGACCGTGAAGGGAGTGTCGTCGTAGGGCTTGCGGTAGTCCTCGAACTCCTTGCGGAACTGCTCGTCGCTGAGCCACATACCGGCCTTCTTGAGCTCCTGGCGGAGCGACGTCTGCAGCACGATATCGACGAGCGCACGCACGCGATCCTCAGGCTTGATCTTGAGCGCCAGGGTGCGCATCGCGTGCTCGGTCTTCCAGACACGCCCGTTGACGGACAGGATGACGTCTGGCGGCACGCCGTCGGAGGCGTAACGAACGTCGGCCCATTCCTGCATCTTCTTGATGACCCAGGTACGACAGATGTGCAGCCACAGGGGTGGGACATCCTGACCTTCCTTGACGGCTTCAGCGAACTTGTTGAAGAACGCCGTACCCTGCGCACCACCGGAAGCGACAATCGCTTCGCGCGTGATCTGCGGCCACTTCGACGGGATGCCGCGAAAGAACACCTTGTCGAACAGGATCGTCGATCGCTGGATCGTGACGTACTCTTCCGGCGTAGTGTTGGTCTTGGCAAGCTGGGCGTAGAAGTTGCCGCCCGGATTCTTCGTCTTCCAGTCCTTGATCGTCTTCTCGATGTGCTTCTGCACATCGTCTTCGATGACATCGAACATCTTCTTCGGTGCGCCGGCCTTGATCTGCTCGGCCATCTGGTCTTCAACGATCAGCTCGATCAGCTTCTGCTGTAGCGTGCGCTGACCGACCATGTAGACGGTCTGGCGATCGACTTCGAGTTGGTCGAGCTTGACGCCGTTCACCAGGAACGGCTTGACGACCTTGCCCTCGAGGCGCTGCGCCCGCTCGACCGCTTGGCGGATGCCGAGGACGCTACCGCCCTGGACCTTGTCCTGCCCCTTTGCGGCAGCAGGTGCGCCGGTGGCAGCGCGGGAGGTGCTGCCTTGTGCCTGAGTGGAAGCCAGCGCTGTCACGCCGACGAGAACGAAACAAGACGAAGTCGGAAGTCTCATGGAATCACCCGGATGGCCTCAAAAGGGCCCATCTGAGGGGAAGGTAGGAGGGTAGTTCGGTGGTCCGGCCGCAAAGAACGGCCGAGAAGGTAACCCATGCGCCGGACGGACTGAAGCTGCCGACAGCCTGGACAGCGCCACAACGCAAGAAAACGGTCAATACTCCGGGGACGTCTCACTCCCTCAGGCGCGGGTCCATGGCGTCACGGAGCCCCTCGCCCATGAGATTGAAGGCTGTCACCGTCCCAAAAGTCGCCAGCCCAGGGAACAGGATCAGGTGGTACATACCCTCGGTGACATATTCGCGGCCCTGTTTGGCGAGTTCACCCCAGCTCGCCATGGGCGGCGCGATGCCGAATCCGAGGAACGACAAGCTGCTTTCGATCAGGATGGCCCCGGCGACGCCGAACGTCGCATTGACGAGGACCGGGGACACGCAGTTTGGAACCAAGTGCCGGAAGATGATGCGGTTCGACGGCAGACCGAGGCTCTGTGCGGCAATCACGTAGTCTGCGGCCCTCGCCTTGAGGAACTCGCCACGAATGAGACGTGCGGGGCCAGTCCACCGAATCAAGCCGAGCAGAATGATGATCGGGTAGATGCTCGGCGAGATGATCGAGATGACAGCGAGGATGAGAAACAACGTGGGGAAGCAGATCACGACCTCGATCACGCGCGAGATCAGCATGTCGACCCAACCACCGAAGTAGCCGGCAAGCGCGCCGATGATGATGCCGAGGATCACGTAGATGCTGACGGACAACACTCCCACCGACATCGCCACGATCGTCCCATAGATCATCCTCGTCAGGACGTCTCGGCCGAGATCATCGGTGCCGAGCAGGTGGCCCCGCCCCTCGAGGGTGTCCGAACCCGGCGTTCGCTTGCGCAGGGTTGGTTGGTTCTCCTTGAATCCGTATGGAACCAGCGGCATCAGCGCCCAGCCCTTGTCCGAGCTGCGCCAGAATTCAGTGTCACTGCCAAGCTCGTCGGCAAGCGCCTGCTTCCACGTCTTGTCCTCGAGCGGCCAGACCGGCGCCAACAAAGAGATGTTGCGGCGCAGCCAGGACGAGACAACGGCCGGAATCGGATAGGCATCGCTGTCGAGGTAGGTCGTGAACGCCGGAAAGTAGAGTTGGCCCTTGTAGCTCGCCGCGACCGGCTTGTCGTTGGCGACGAGCGGCGCCAGCGTCGCGACACCGAACATGAACACGACCACGACGAGCCCGCCGACAGCGAGCTTCTTCTGGAAGAACTGACGCCGGACGATCGCCCAGTAGCCCTGCCCCCGTTGCTTGTCGGCCTTGCCCATCAATCCAGCGAGATCCGTGGGTCGACCATGCAGTACAGGAGGTCCGATCCCAGGATCCCGACCAGTGTCAACACGGCAGCGACAGTCAAGTTGGCCATGACGACCAGGTAGTCACGGTTGAGGATCGCCTCAAAGCCCAGGAGTCCCATGCCCCTGATGCTGAAGATCAGCTCGATGATGATCGAACCACCAAGCATCGCTGGCAGCAGGAACGCCACGAGCGTGATGATCGGGATCAGCGCGTTGCGCAGCGCGTGCCGGTAGATGACGGTCCGATCGTCCAGTCCCTTGGCGCGCGCCGTGCGGATGTAGTCCTGGCGCACGACGTCGAGCATGCCAGTGCGCATCTGGCGCGAGAGATAGGCGAAGCTGCCGTAGACGAGACAGATCACCGGCAAGATCATGCGTTTGCCGCTGTCCCACAGGTACTCGAACAGCGTGAACCGCTCGCTGCCGATCGCGTGGAGCCCGTCGACGTCGAACCAGTCGAAGAGGTTCACGCTCGCAAAGCAGACGATCAGCATCGTCGCAACCCACCAGTTCGGCATCGAGTAGAGCACGAACAGGACCGTCGACGAGGTGCTGTCGGCCAAGGTGTTCTGGTGTGTCGCGCTGAAGATGCCGAGCGGCAGCGAGATCAGGTAGATGATCAACAGGCTGATCGTGTTCAGGAGCAACGTCACGGGCACGCGTTCGAGTAGCAGCTCGGTCACCGGCATGTGGTACATCGCCGACTTGCCGAGATCGAACGAGGCGAACTTGCCCACCCAGTTCCACCATGCCGTCCACGGCGGCAGTTTGTCGCCGTTCGCGTCGAAGAAGCCCATCTCCATCTTCGCGAGGATCATGCCCTTCGAGGCCTGGATGTTCGTGCTACCACCTGGCCCCGTGCCCGGGCCCATTTCGTTGAGCTGGCCCGGTTCACCCGGCGTGAGCAACATGATCGACACGATGATGAACGTGATCATGAACATGGTCACGACCATCAACAGCAGCCGCCGCAAGATGTAAGTCAGCACGACCGGGAGCGCTCGCTACTGCCGCAGCCGAGTTCCGTTCGCGTCGTAGAGCCGCTCGTTCTCCGGTATGTACCAATCCCGCGGATTGGCCCCACCCTTCTTGATCGAGACGCGTTTGTACCGCTTGTGGAGGATGATGATGACCTCACCGTGCAGCAGGTACTGCTGCGGTGCATGCTCCCACCGGATGCGGTTGAACTTGTGCCAGATCTTGCGCCGCTCGACCGGATCGAAAACCGTGCGCACGTCCTCGAGCATCTTGTCGACCTCGGGCAAATGCCATCCCGAGTGGTTGACTTGCAACGGACCCGTCTGGGTCGAGAGGAACGACTCGTAGCACTCAATCCACGGATCCGAGTGCGACTCGTAGAGACACGCGGCGTCGAAATCGTTCTTTCGGTAGTTGCCAATGAAGGTCTTCCACTCGAGAGGCCGCACGTCGAGGCGGATGCCGACCTTCTCCATGTGCCCCTGCCACAGCTGGCCGAAGCGGGTGTATTCCGAACGTCCGGACGGCACCATCATCTCGAAGCGGAAGTCGAGCCCGTCCTTTTCGAGGATGCCGTCTCGGTTCTTGTCGGCCCAACCCGCTTCGGCGAGCAGCTGTCTCGCCTTGGGGATGTCGAGCAGCCGTGGCTCGATATCGAACGAGTAGTCCTCGTACCACTTCTTGAAGGGGCAGGTCGCATAGTCGCCGACGCCGTGATCGAAGATCTCCAGCATGGTCTTGCGGTCGATGAGGTGCCCCAGAGCTTGTCGTACGCGCTTGTCCTGGAACTGCGGTCGACGACAGTTCCACACGACCAGGTTGTGACCGATGCCGACGTGGTCGTATCGGTACATGTTGAAGTTGTTGGTGATGGTCTTGTCGTCCTTGAACGAGCCGAACCACTTGTCCGGATCGACGACCGAGATGTCGAGCTGTGCCTTCCGGCACGCCTCCCACAAAACGACGTCGTCGTTGATGAAACGCCAACGCACGATGCCGAGGTTCCATTTGTCCGGATGCACCTTCATCCACCAGGACCGCGGGTTGCGGTAGAGCGACAGCATCTGCCCTTTGACCCAGGACTTCTTGGGGTCGTATGTGTACGGCCCCGTGCCAACCGATGGCTCGCGAATCTCGTTGTAGAGTTCACCAAAGCGCTTGCCGAATGGCTCGGTCGCGTACGAACCTTCGGGGTACTTGGCTCGATCCTTGGCCGCGATCGTCTCGACCTTCTCGCGGACCCACTTGGCGCTGAAGATCCGCAGCGGGCTGTAGGCACACGCGTAAAGACCGCGCCAGTACTTTTTCTTGTAGTGGAAGACGACCTTGTGCGTGCCAACTGCTTCGACCTTGCCGACCTCCTTGAAGGACTCCCTCCAGAAGTCCGACTTGACGGTCTCGTCGCGGATCAGGTTGACCGTGTAGACCACGTCCTCGGAGGTGAACGGCGAGCCGTCCGAGAACACAACGCCTTGGCGCAGCCAGAACGTGTAGCGCAGCTTGTCCTCGGAGATCTCCCACTTGGTCGCAAGCCACGGCTCGAGCGACAGGTCATCCGGGCTGATCCCGACCAGAGCATCGTGGATGTAGTTGCACATGGTCCTGACGCGGCCCTCGCTCGTGATCCACCGGTTCATCGTGCTCACCTCGGAGCCCCGCGCGACATAGGTACCGCCGACGGGGTAGCGCTTTTGGGAAACGTGCGGTGGCAACGAATCGGCTTGGTCGTTGCCAGAGCCGTTGCCCAACTGGACCTTTGCACCCGAGAACGAGCGCGCGATCGTCCGGCGCAGATCGCCCAGTTCGCCGCGTAGCATCTCCGAGTTCGAACCCGCGCCGATCTTCAGGTCGGCTACCACATCGGTCAGCTTCTTGGTCTCGGCGTGGAAGCGGTCCAAGGACCACAGCACGCCGATCAAGGCCACGAAGATCAGGGCCAGAAACACGACGCCGATGGCGCCGGTACGCGAGGGACCGGTCAGACTCATGCCTGCCGATTATGCCGCCTTCGTTGGCAAAACGTGTCAGACACCTGGCGCCAACGAGACGCTACTTCTTGACCGGCGCCTTCTTGCCGACGGGCGGCTTGTCGCCCGGCGCGGGCTTGGGCTTGTCGCCGACCTCCTTCGGAGTGTTGCCCTTGGCGGGGTCGCCCTTCTCGCCACTCTCCTTGGGGTCCTTCTTGGGATCCTCCTTGGGATCCTCCTTGGGATCCTTCTTGGGATCGAAGAAGTCCTTCGGCTGCTTCTGGAAGGGCGTCACGTCCCAATCCGCGAGCGAAAACAGGAGCCGCGGGTTGCTCTGCAGGAAGGCGTAGTACTGCTGCTTGCCCTCGATCTGCTTGCCGATCGCCAGCAAGTGCACCTTGCCGTCCTTGGTCTTGACCTTGACCTGGACCTGCGGCGTCGCAAGGCCGTGCTTGGGGTGCTCCTGGCCGACCAGGAAGTCCTGCACGACGATGGAGCGCGCGCGCGACAAGAGGCTCTGAACCTCGTCCTTGCGCATCGCACCGACGTCCTCAGGACCCTTCGCGACCTGCCAGTCCTTCTTCTCTTCGCGCTTGAATGCGACCTCACCGTGCTCGTTCGACAGATGCAGCTCCACAACCTCGGCCTCGTCAATGTCTTGCACCGACTTCTCGACCCAGCGGTCTTCGGTCGCGTCGAGTGCGAAGTCGGCACTCGCGAGCACGATGATCTTCTCCTTCGGCCGGCGCACGTAGGTGCCCGACGTTGCGTCACTGCCAGCGTCGATGCCACCAGCTGATCGACCAATGATGAGCTGTGCCACTTCTTTCTTGTTGCCGTCGATGAGCCGCAGGATCGTCGCGCTCTTGTCGTCCAGGCCATAGCCGGCCAGCGCGTTTTCGTCAGCGTTGTCGAGGATGATCGTCGACGCCGAGGCCTCGATCTTGCCGATCGGCTCGAGAATGCGCGACTCGATGTCGGTGCCCCGCGCCTTGACCTGACCGGCGAACGGACCCGAGACGATAGTCCACTCCTTCTCGCTACGCTCGAACACGATCTGGTCCAGGGAGGGTTTGCCGTCCTTGCCGACCGAGGGCTTGCCCGAGTCATCGGACTTGGGCTTGCGGATCTCGATGACGGCGATGTTGTCGGAAATGAGCCCGTCGAACAGCTTGGGACGCTCCTCGAGATAATCCACGCCACCGGCAAACACCTTGATGCTCGTCGGAATCAGCAGGATCACGAACACGCCGGCCAATAGCTGGTTGGTCTTCATTGGATCACCTCCCCGCGCTCGTCAGGAAACCACGCTTCTCGGCCGATCGCTTCGACCAGAGCACGCACCCAAAGCCCATCAACAGCACCATAGGCGCCAGGATGTTGAGCCAACGCAGGAACTGCTTCTTGGAACCGATGCGACGTCGTCGCTCTTCCGGCGTTTCCTTCCCGTTCGGATCCGGCGCGATGAACTCCAGGCTCCGGTCCACCTGCTTGCTGTTGCGCAGCTCGACCAGGTCGGTATCCAGCGCCATCCAATCGAGCGCGTTGTTGAACAGGTTGAGGCCACCGATGCTCCTCGTGAGTCCCATCATCGGACGTGGGCCGGTCAGAAAGTCGTCGCGGATCAGACTCGCATCACCAATGACGAGCACGCGGGCGCCGACGGACTGGTCCATGCGCGGCGGCATCTTCGCGACCTCGGGCTTCGCCGGACCCGGCTGCGGACCGGGCAACTGCGGCATCAGGATCTCCGGCGGCTTGGGCTGTGGCTTCTCCGCGGGCTTCTTCTGCTCGTCAGAGTTCTTCTGCGCGTCAGAGTTCTTCTGCGCGTCGGTCTTCTTCTGCGTGTCTTGCAGGAGGCCGCCCTTCTTGTCGCCCTTCGCCGTCTCGGGCAGCGGCCGTTTGGGCAGGTCCTTGCCCTTGAAAGCCGAATCGAAGCTGCCCTTGGTCAACACGACGAGCCCCGGCTGCCGCCGCTTCTCACCGGGAAGACGCTGCTGCAGTTGCATGAGCACCTGGTCGGGGTCGGAGGTCGCCGGCGGTGCTGCGTCGAGGCCGAGTGGCGACGTATAGACCAGCACTTGCCCCTCGACACCGGGCTTCAACTTCGCGAGGCCGACCTCGGTCGGCCAGAAGAAGCTCAGCTGGCTCATGCCCCGAAACATCGGGTGTTTGACGTCGATGCCGGGCTTTAAGGTCTTCGCGAGCTCCTTGACGATCGTCGCGTCGTTGGACAACTGCGACGCCACGCTGCTCCAGTCGGCCGACCGGGCATAGAACCAGTAGGGGATCCAGATCATCCGGGCACCCCCACCTTGCCCACCGATCGACCGTGACATCTTGATCGCACGCACGGCGCTGGACGGGTTCATGTCCGCGACCAGCTTCTCGGTCCAAGCGACCCCGTAGGCCTCCAACTGCTGCTTGAAGGTCAGCTTCGCATCAGCCTTGTCGACCTGGAAGTTCTCCTTGTAGAAGCTGTAGTACTGATCCACCGAGTAGTCGGACCCCTCGAGCCAGACGATCAGGTTGCCGCCGCGCATGACGTGCTGGTCGAGTTGGTACTTCTCCCAGTCCGTCAGGTCCTTCGGGTGCACCACGACCACAACGTCGAGGTCCTCGTCGAGCAGCTGGCCCTTGTCGAGCTCGACCCTGACGACCTCGTAGCGGTCGCGAATCGACTGCTCGCAGTAGTTGAACCCCGGCGGCTGCTGCTGCGGCTGCCGCCCAATGATGCCCCGCGGCGGTCCCACGGGACGGATGAGCAAACCGACGCGCGGCTTTCGGTCGATCACGAGCTCGCGGATCTTCGGCGTCAGCTGGCTCTCAAGAGCCGCTGAGCCCTGCACGTAAGGCAGCACCTTCTGCTTGTCGCCGCCGTAGCGGATGCGGATGCCCTGCCAGAACATGACCTGACGGATCGTGTCGTCCTCGAGCACGGTCGCCGGCGCTTCGGAGATGCCGAGCCGTTCAGCACGTTCCTTGACGGTCGTGTCCGACAGCGGATCGAGGTAGAGCACATCGACCCACTTGCCGCCGATCTTGTCGTATTCGTCGAGCAGGTCGACCATCTTCTTGCGATCGACCTGGAACTGCCCGGGGACCTTGCCCGAGAAGTAGGCCTCGATCAGCAGCGCCTGGGCGCCGTGCTCGCGACCGGCCAGCTGCACGTGGCGCCTGCCGCTGATCTTCGCTTTGTCGAGCGCGACCGTGAACGACGTGTCATCGCTCATCGTCGCCATGCCCTTGACCGGCTCGCCGACGCCGGGCCGGGCCCAGAACTCGACTGCGACTTGGGCTTCCGTGGCAAGACCGTGCGCACCCGTCAGCGTGACCTTGGCAGGCTTCTTCGTGTCCGCCTGGTCCACCGAGTCGACCTTGAACAGCATCGTGCGCGTTTCGGACAGCCGCTTCAGCACGCGGTGCGTCGACGGCGACAGGCTGTAGAGCTTCTCTTCGGTCAAGTCGACGCGGGGGCCGACTCCTTCCGTCAGATAGAGCACCTCAATGAAGATGCCGAACACGAGCAAGCCTGAGAACAGCGCAGCCGAAACGACTTGTCCGCACTCTCCAGGATTCCGTCCAGAGTGAGTTCTGATCAACCGGCCCACTTGCGCACCTCGATCGTCACGTGGTTGAGGAACAGGAAGAACGCACAAAACACGACGTAGTAGATCACGTCGGACAAGTCGAGCACGCCGCGCGCGATCGACTGGAAGTGCACCACCGGGCTCGCGAGCATGACCGTGTCGATCAGCGCCGGCGGCAAGAAGAACGCTGCGATGCCGGGCAGGTAGTAGAGCAACAGGAGCACCACAACCGAAACGATCAAGGCGATGATCTGGTCCTGCGTCGTGCTCGAGACGAACAGGCCGAGTGAGAGGTAGGCCGCGGCGAGCAACAGCGCACCGAGATAGCCGCCGATGACCGGTCCCCAGTCCAGGTCGCCGAGCGCGGCAAGCGTGATCGGGTAGATCAGAGTCAGCAACATCAGCACGCTGAGAAACAGCAACGCGCCAAGGAACTTGCCCATGATCAGGCTGCCAGTGCGGACCGGGAACGTCAGCAGCAGTTCGATCGTGCCGAGCTTGCGCTCTTCCGACCACAGCCGCATCGCCAGGGCCGGCACCAGCACGAGGAAAAACATCGGCAGCCGACCGAAGTAGGCGTCCATACGCGCTTCCGCGGCACGCCCGGCCTCGATGAACACGATCTGGAAGAACATGTAGGCGCCGATGCCCAGGAAGAGCGCGCCCACGACGTAGGCGATCGGCGACAGGAAGTACGAGCGCAGCTCGCGCTTCGTGATGGTCCACGTATCAGACATCGATCGCTCCTTCCTGGCTCGGCGCCATGGCCGGCTCTGCGGACACCGCCGCCGCACCGTTTGCCGTCAACCGCCGGAACACGTCCTCGAGCGACGCCGATTTCCGCTTCAGCTCAAGGATCTTCCAGCCATTCGCCTGGACGAGGTCGTGCGCGATCTCACGTGCGTCCGTGTCCGGCTCACTCGCGAAAACGACGTGGAAGCGGGTGCTCCTGCTGCCCTCGACCTGCGGGGCCATGTCGACCCTCGCACCGGTGAAGGCGTCCTTGAGCTTGCCGTGCACGGTGTCCGGCGGCCCGATGATCTCGAGGGCGAGCGCTCCGGCTGGCAGCCGCGCGCATAGCTCCTCACCAGTGCCGTCGGCGACGATGTTGCCCTGCGCAACGATGATGATGCGATCGCACGCAGCCTCGACCTCCTGCAGGTAGTGCGTCGACAGCACAACCGTTCGGTTGGTGCCGAGCGAACGAATCAGATCGCGAATCTCGACGATCTGGTTCGGATCCAGGCCGGATGTCGGCTCGTCGAGAATCAGGATCTGCGGGTCGTGGATCATCGCTTGCGCAAGACCCACGCGCTGCCGGAAGCCCTTCGACAACTCGCTGATGCCCTTCTTGAAGACCGTGCCGAGGCCACATACCTGCACGACCCGGTCCATCGCGGCACGTCGACGGGCTCCCTTGACACCGCGCACTTCGGCGACGAACGAAAGATAGTCGTCGACTCGCATGTCGGTGTAGAGCGGGTTGGTCTCGGGCAGGTAGCCAACGCGGCGTCGAACCTCGAGCGGGTTCTCGCGCACGTCGATCCCTTCAAGCGCGGCCTTACCGTTGGTTGCGTAGAGGAAGCCGGTCAGGATTTTCATGGTCGTCGATTTGCCGGCCCCGTTGGGCCCGACGAATCCGACGACCTGGCCAGAGGGCACCTCGAAGGTGATGCCCTGCAATGCGGCCACCTGTCCGTACATCTTGACTAGATTCTGGACTGTAATCATGGCGGGTAGCGGTTCTTGACCGATGTCCTCTCGTGGCGGACGAAGGCACGAGTACGTCTCTGATCCCGTAGCCCAACCAACGGGAGGAAGAGCTTGCCCTCTAGTGGGTTGGGGCCGATTTCGGGCAAAAACTCTAGAGTTCCCCCGGCCGGAACGCAAACCGGAACGGGAAACTCCTGGCAAAGCAAACTCGAGTGCCCGCTAGGGCAGACGGCTTGCCCTCGGGAGCTACTCCTTGACCTTGAAGCTGGCCAGGAACTCGGCGTTGCTGTCGGTCTTGAGCAGCTTGTCGAGGAGCAACGGCATCGAGTCGAGAGAGTGCATCTTGGCAAGCACACGGCGCAGCGTGTAGATGCGGTCGATGACTCCATCCGGCATGAGGAGTTCTTCCTTCCTGGTGCCGGAGAGTTCGATGTCGATGGCCGGCCAGATACGACGCTCGGCGAGTTGGCGCGACAGCACGATCTCCATGTTGCCGGTGCCTTTGAACTCCTCGAAGATCACGGTGTCGGCGCGGGAGCCGGTCTCGATGAGCGTCGTGGCCAGCATCGTGAGCGAGCCGCCGTCCTCGATCTTGCGTGCAGAGCCGAGGAACTTCTTCGGTTTCTCGAGCACCTTGGCGCCGAGGCCGCCGGACATGATGCCGCCACGGCCACTCGCCGTGGAGTTGTAGGCACGCGCCATGCGCGTGATCGAGTCGAGCACAACGACAACGTCCGTGCCAACCTCGACGAGACGCTGAGCCCGAGACAGAGTGATCTCGGACAACTTGACGTGGTTCTGCGGACCCTCGTCGAGCGTCGACACGAGGACCTCGCCCCGATCGATCGAGCGGCGCCAGCCGGTCGCTTCCTCGGGACGCTCGTCGACCAGCAGTACGATCAGGTGCGCGTCAGGGTAGTTCGCCTCGACCGCGTGCGCGATCTTCTGCATCAGCACCGTCTTGCCACTACGGGGCGGCGCGACGATCAATCCACGTTGGCCAAAGCCGATCGGTGCCAACAGATCGACGACGCGCAGATCGACGTCGCCGTCACCAGGCTCTAGGAGGATTTGAGGCTGCGGGTCGATCACCGTCAGGGATCCGAAGTCGGGCATCGCCGCCCGCTCCTCCGGCTTCATGCCGTCGACCGTGTCGACCTCGCACAGCAGGGGCTTCTGGCCGGGTTTCTTCGCGTCGCCGACCTGGCCCTCGACGAAGGAACCAGCCTTGAGCTTGTGCAGCTTGATCAAGCCCGGGGGGACGTAGTAGTCACCCTCGCCCGCCAGATAGCTATTCTCATAGAACCTGAGGAAACCGGACCCATCGTTCTGGATCTCGAGGATTCCGGCTCCCGGTGTCGTTGGACCGGAGGGCTGGGGGATGTAGTTGGGATTCGGCTTGTTGCGCCGACGACCTTTGCGTCTCTTGCGCTTGGTCGGTTGCTTCTGGGTCTCGGTCACGGCTTGGACCTCTCGGGCGCAGCGTCTGTGTCCTCCAAGGCGCCCACCTTGGGCGCACGTCCGGCCGGGCCGGGGAGGAAGATCGACGACGCCGTCGCCTCCTCAAGGTTGCATGTAGATGCGGGGTCAGTGAAAGACCACGCACGTTGCAAAGCTTCGGGAAGGGAACCTTCCCTCATAGGGGTGGAGTCCAAAGCGGACTCCGGAAATTCATCGGGGGGTGGCTTGGAACGACCCGGCCGAACCGGAAAGCGGTCTGCAAAACCGAACGCAGAGCAGCCACGCCAAAAGAGCGCAGTTGAGCCGGCTCGGATTCCCCTCCTCGCACCGGGCACCGCTAGCGGGTAACGGGCAACGGGCAGAATCACCGGCGGCTCGCCGCTTCCTCTGGAATAGCACAGGACCAGTCGAGTTGCTACAAGCTCCTTGCCAAAGACGGGCCGATCAACGCGGTCCATTGGCAGCCGCTGCAGCCTTCGGATCCGCCTCCGAATACCGAACGCACAGGACTAGTGCCAGCCGTCGGGATCGATGCCTTCCTGCAGCATACGACGGTTCCCGTGGCCGGGGGCCCGACGTTTCAGAACTTTCCTCGCCAGACCCTCACCGGCCACCGCCCTCACCTGGAATCCGCCCTTGAATCGGCGACGCCATCGGGCCTACTGCACTCCAGATTACTGCTGAGCCGCCCTCCCAGCCGAAGAGTGGGGAGACCAGTCAAAGATCCTGGGCAAAGATCATGGGCCTGAAGACAAAGGGGACGAGAGTGACGATTGAGGCAATGCGAGGACACTCCAACATGAGCAGACTCGACGACGAGAAGCCCGACAACAAGGAGACGAACACTCCGCTCGAGCGTGATCTGCTCGAGGCCCGGACCGTGCTCGTCAGCGGCAGCATTGATGACAAGCTGTGCGCGAGCGTGGTAGCACGCCTCCTGATCCTCGAAAACCGTGACCCCGACGCACCGGTCACGGTCTACATCAACTCGCCGGGCGGCTCGGCCGACTCCGGCTTCGCGATGTACGACATGCTTCGCTTCATCAAGTGTCCCATCCGCACAGTCGTCAACGGCTTGTGCGCGTCGGCAGCCGTGCTCGTCTTCCTGGCCGCCGACGAAGGCGGGCGCCTGACGCTACCGGGCAGCCGATTTCTGCTGCACCAACCATCGACGATGGGGCACGGCACCGCCTCTGACCTGCGCATCACGAGCGAACAGATCGTCAAGTTGCGCGAGAGCTATAACCAGATCGTCGCCGACGCGACCGGCAGGCCACTCGAGAAGGTGCTCGACGACGTCTCGCGCGACTTCTGGCTCAGCGCCAGCGAGGCGCTCGAGTACGGGCTGGCCAACAAGATCATCGTGCGCCACGCGGAGTTGTAGCGGCAAGCGCGAGCGAACCGACCGAGCGCGCTATCGTTGAGCCAAGTATGCGCGCCTTGCTCATGATGGGGTTGCTGGTCGGAGCACTCGGTGCTCAGAACACAGCTCAGCTACGTGGAAGGGTCGTTGACGGCGCAGGGAAGGCCGTTCCCCAGGCCAGGGTGCGGATCCTGGCGCAACCTGACCCGATACTCGTCGCGCTCGAAAGCCGCGGGCTGGATGCGCCTTTCATGATCGAGGTCCGCACCGGTAAGCGCGGGACGTTCCGCGCCGACGTGCCGCAGGACAGCCTGTATCGCCTGGAGACTCGGTTCGGCGATCGTGTCAGCCGCGTCCGGCACGCCGTGCGGCCTGGGTCCCTCACTCACCTGTCGCTGATGAGCGGTTGTCGGATCATTCTGCGTGAGGCGAAGCGTCACGACTGGGACGGCGGCGCGCAGTGGCACGTGCTCGGCTTCGACCGCGAACGGCACGAAGAGTTCTTCCTCGCCGCGGGCCGCGCGAGTTCGGACGCCACCGAGTTGCCCAGGCTGGCGCCCGGGCGCTATCGCTTGCGCTTCGTCACTGACGAAGGCCGCTCCTGGGAGCACCGACTGCACCTCGCGCCGGGTGCTGCAATCGACCTGGTGCCGGCACTCGTACCGCCCAAGGTCTTGGTGCTGTCGCAACGCGCGGTGGTCCGCATGCCGTTCCCGTTCCACCAAACGCCCCCCGCTGACCGGAGTCAGCCAGCACTCCGAGCGATCAAAGAGGTACGGCTGCCCGCATTCGACCTTTGGCTCCCGCTCGGAATCCAGGTGGCGAAGACGCCGATGCGGGTCTACCGCATCCAACCCACCAAGCTGAACCCGGGCTCGAGGCTCGAGATCGCTTCCGTGGGACGGTCGATCGAGGTCGGCAACACCACGCCGTTGCAGGTCGTGTTCACCTGGGCCGAGGCCGGCGTGCGCAGCAGTCACTCTCTCCGCTTGTTGGCCGGGACGTCGATGTTGGAGAATATCCCCCAGGTCGACGCACTGGCCCTGTGCCATGACGCGTCTGGACGTTGGCAAGCAATCCGGGTCGCCGCCGACGCTGAGAGCACGACCCTGGCGCCAGACGCGGTGGGAGTCGCCAAGGTCACCGTGCGCGGCGCCGACGGTCAACCTCTACGTCAAGCCAAGCTGATCGCCTTCCCGGTCGATCTACCGCAAGCACGCGGACTTGAGCACCTGTTCCCCACGCTCGTCCGCTATCCGAATCGAGGTGGTCGCGTCGTGATCGACGCTCTACCCCCGGGCGACTGGCAACTCCGCGTCGAGGCGGCGTGGCATGTGCCGTTCCAGGAACGCGTCACGCTGAAAGCCGGCGAGAACATCGAGCGTGACGTGCAACTGGAGCGTGGTTTTCGTGTGCACGGCCGAGTCGTCGGCACGGACGGCGAGCCCGCCGCCGGCGTCCTCGTAACGATCCCCCACCCGCTGGTCGGTGATCGCACCGCGCCCCTCGACGCAATCACGCACAGTGACGGGACCTTCATCTTCGGCGGACTCCCCGAAGGCGTGTGGCTCGTCGAAGCCCGCCGCAGACGGGGCACAGGCTCGGAACTGGCGCGCGCGCAGGCAACCGCGGGGCCAGCCCCGGTCATCTTGAAGCTCGTGGACGAGGACCCGCGCAAGCCTCACAAGTTCTAGCCGTGGGGTGCAAACGCAAGAGGCCGCGGGCAGTGCCCGCGGCCCTTCGACGTCCCCGTGTTTGGGAGGATCTAGCCGAACACGTCGTGCAGCGGCCACTGCGCGCCGAGCACCTTGGTGCTGTCGGCGCCCCAGAGCTTCTCGATCAGCGTCGCATACATGCTGAGGAAGTGGTTCGGGGTGACCTTGTCCAGCATCGTCGTGTATTGGAAGTGGGCGCGGTTGTAAGGCGTCGAAACCTTGCTCCAGTCCGGGAAGGTCGTCCGCACGCCCGCGTTCTTGATCGTGGCACCCGCAAGGTAAGCGATGCCTGCGAAGCCATGATCGCAGCCGAGGTTACCGTTCTCGCCGACACGGCGACCGAACTCCGACTGGACTAAGACGGTGACGTTGCTGTCCTTGGACCAAGCCTTGAGGTCATCAAGAAAGGCCTTGACGTTGTCGGCGACCGCGCCGAGCAGGTCAGCGTGGTTTCCCAGCGTGTTGTCCGCGGCGTCGACCTCGTTGGCGTGAGTGTCCCAGCCACCGAGGGACGTCATGTAGATAGGCGTCTGCAGCCCACCGACGATGTAGCGCGCCACGAACTGCAGCCGGTCACGGACATAGCGGTCTTGCGTCGTCGCGCTCGGGTAGGTCGCCTTGGGCGTGTAGCTGCCGCCAGCCGTCTGCAGGATCAGCGAGTCGCTGGGTGCTTGACCAATGGCATCCGCAAGGAACCTCAGGTTCGGGATGGCGGTCGGCCGCAGCACCTTGGCGTTGGACTCGAGCAGTGCCAACTCGACATCACCGTCGACGGCACGCGTTGCAGAATCCGTCGAGAACGCGAAGGTCGACAGACTGTTCGGCTGGAGCACGGGAACCGGATGACCGATGAAGTGACGGTTGAGGCGGTTCTCGATGTTGAGCGCCTCGATCTGAGCTGCACCGGTGTAGACCTTCGACAGCACTTCGCCAAGCCAACCAGCGCGAACGTTGCGCGCCGTTTCGTCACCCTCGGCCATGATGTCCATGGACCGGAAGTGCGACAGGTTGGGCACCTTGTAGCCATAGCCCGGGAACAGGGCCAGCCGGCCCTGGTCGTACAGCGTCTTGAACGCCGCCAAGCGCGGGTGCAGGTAGTGGGGATCCGTCGTGTTGAGCTGGATCATCTTGGCCTTCGGTAGCGCCAACTGCGGGCGCGCGGCCTGGTAGACGGACTCGTCTGGATTGACCAGATTGTTGATCCAGTCGTTGCCGCCGTTGAGCTGGAGGATGACCAGCTTCTGGTCCCAGCCGGCATTGGCCGCGGACAGCCAGTGCGGGGCGAGATCTCCCAGCAACGGGAGGGACAGGCCGGCACCAACGCCGCCAGCGATGAAGTCTCGTCGACTTGGTCTTAGCGTCATCGTGCCACTCCTAGTTGATGTGGGCTTCCGGGAGCCCCTGGATCAAGTGAATCAGGTTTGAGACCTTCTGGTTCAACTCCCGCGCCGGCTGAGTGGCGTAGGACCAGGTGCGTGTGCCGGTGTTGGTCTTGGTCATGTAAGCGACCAGGTCGTCCCGCACCTTCTTGGGCACACTACTGTCGGTCAACAGCTCGAGGTAGTAGTCGACGATCGCATCCGGCGTCGCCGTGTCGAGATTCTTGCGCTTGATCTCGCGCTCCGGGTTCATCGTCGAGAGCAGGGGGCCGCGCGGTGAGTTCCTCGGCCAGTCACGCTGCTGGATGAATTGCGTCGCGTAGTTGATGCGGTTGAACACATTCTGCGAGTTGATCCACGCCGTGCCGTCGGGCATGCCCTCCGGGCCCGGGTAGTTCAGCAGCGGCAAGCCCATGCCGAGGAACCGGTTGGCCGTGCGGATGTAGCTGATATTCGTCGTGTAGGTGTTGCGCATCATGCCCACGACGTACTCGGCCGGGTTCTTGACCAGCGTGCGCATCGCAGCAGTCGAGTAGAACGCCTTCGAGCGGAAGATCGTCTCCATCAGCGCGCGGATATCGTAGTTGTCCTTGCGCCAGCGGGCGGCGAGCTTGTCGACGAGCGCTTGGCTCGGGTTCTCGTAGACGAAGTACTCCCAGATCTTGGTGACCATGTAAGTCGCGGTCGACGGGTGGGCGAGGATCGCGTCGACGACGCCAACCATGTCCCGCACGATCGCGTTGACCCCGGAACCGTTGTTCAGCGTCTTGCCGAGCACGGTCTTGCTGCCGTTGTCGTGGCTGCGCGCGTTGTAGAACTGGTAGTCGAGGATGTTCGTGATCCCCGTCAGTGCGCGCGCCGCTTCCTGGATGTCCGTCTCGGTGTAGCCACCGCCGACGCCCATCGAGTAGAGCTCTTGGATCTCACGCGCGTAGTTCTCGTTCGGCTTGAGGCTCGTCGAGATCCGGTTGTCGAGGAAGTAGAGCATCCCGGGGTCGATCGTGACCGCCAGCAGCAAGAACTTGAACGGCGAGAGCGACAGGCGACGCAACCAGTTGACGTGGCGCGCCAAGAGCTCCGGGTAGCGGACCGTGCCGACGCCGATCGAGAAGTGATCGTGCCAGAACATCGCCATCTTCTCTTGTAGCTGCCACGGGCTGTTGTTCATCAGCCACAGCCACGTCGCCACCTGGTGCCCGTAGTTCGAAAGGTTGACAACCTCACCGTTCGGCAGCAGGTAGGTTCCCCGCTCGGGGATCGTGTGGTGCGGCACCAGCAGGAAGATGTCGATCGCGAGCTTGTGCCCGACGGTCGTGAGGGTCTCGGCTTCCTCAGGCCTGAGGCCAAACCCGGCTCGTCGACCGAGATGACGGACCTTCTTCATGTCCCAGGGGTCGGACGCGGACGGCTGCCAGGGAGTCAGGTCCTCGCTCGCCATCGGTGTCTGGTTGCCACCTTTGGGCAGCGGAACCTTTTTGTTGTGACGTGAGAAGGTCACGCCGCCTGCCTGAATCGCCATCAGATAGCCTCCAGTAACGATGCTCTTGGGTGGGACGGTGACGGGCGGGCGCTGGCGGGATGCCAGCGGTGAACCGCTCCGTCGTTCGCAAGGAAAGCGCGCCTCAGTACGGGTTGACTCAGAAGCCATCGAGAAACGTAGCGAGGGTCCATAGATTCAATGGTAGCTCTCTCCCGACGCTTTAACGCGAGGAGCCGCACGCTTCTTGTAACACCGGGGTGACAGCATGATGCAGCCGAAACATCGCCCTTACGGACGTTACGGGCCGGCCTCGGCACACTTGTCCGTGAGCCTGCGGCGTGCCCGGCATGGTGGTGCCACCGACTAGACTAGTAGAGCTCGATCGCCAGGCGCTTTCGCAGAGCGTCGACGAACTCCGTTTGGTCGGCGTGCAGCTGCATCAATGCGACGGAGGCCCGCCGGGCCAGCTCTTCGTGCCAGCCTCGGTCCGCACGCACCGAGGCAAGCAGAGTTTCCATCGCGCCACGCTCGTTGCCAGCCACCCACAGCTGACGCGCCTCTCGGGCCAGTGCCACGGCCTCGCCGTCGCCCGGCGGCTCGCCCTCAAACCACTCCCAGGCCTCCAGCAGCCGCACCGCGCTGCCATGGTTGTCGTCTTCCTCCTCGATGGCCTCGAGTGACTCGCGAATCTCGTCGATCGCTGCCAGCTCCCGCCCACGAATCCTCTCGCTCGCCGTGTCCAACGTCGTGAGCGGCACTGGCTCGTCCTTCGGAGCAGCGGGCAGCTCAATCCCGATGCGGCCCAGGAAGGCCTTGACCTTGGCCTCGTCCAGCGCACCGGCAACGACATCGACCGGCTGCCCAGCGACGAAGGCGACGACGAACGGGATGCTCTGCACCTGGAACATGGCCGCCAGACGGAGCTCCTGTTCGGTATCGACCCTGGCCACCCGGAAGGCGCCATTCGACTCGGTCGCGAGCCGCTCGAGCAGCGGGCCCAGCGTGCGGCACGGCTCGCACCCGGACGCCCAGAAGTCGACGAGGATCGGGGTCTCTCGACTGGCCTCCACGACCTCGACGGGGAACGAGGCTTCGGTAACGTCAAAGACGGGCAGCAAGGTCATGCCCCTGATCGTAGGCAAGGGGAAGAACAGATTCGACGGGGCATACCCGATAGAGCAAGCCGGCAGAGCCGGCTCCGTGCCCTGGCGGGCACTCGCTTGCTGTGCGCCCTAGGCCACGACTGCCTTCGCCATCTCCAGGATCCTCGACGGGCTGAACGGCTTCGTCAGGTAGTCGTTCGCGCCGGCATCCATGCCCATGGCCTTGTCCGCATCTTGGCCCTTCGCGGTCAACAACACGAGATACACGTCATCGAGGCCCGAGTCCGCACGCACTTCGCGCACGACGTCGTAGCCGTTCATCTTCGGCATCATGACGTCGAGGAACACGAGCACCGGCTTGTGAGCTCGAATCAACTCCAGCGCTTCCTCGCCGTTGCGGGCTTCCAGCACGTCCATGTCGCCCTTGCGCAGCACGAACGACAGCGATCGGAGAATGAACGGTTCGTCGTCCACAACCAGGATCTTCTGCGTTGTCACGTTGTCACTCCTGCTGCCTCGACTTGCATTGTCTTGACCACTACTGCGGTGACGTCGTCCTCACCGGGGCCCGCCGAGTGCAAATCCACCGCCGAGAAGATCCCTGCCAGGATCTCGTCCGCCTTCGATGAAGCGAGCCGGTTAACCACGTCGGCGAGACCCTCTTCGTCGAGCATCTCGCCCTGCTGGTTGGTCGCTTCGGTCACGCCATCTGTGTACATCACGATCAAATCACCGGGCTCGAGGAGCAGCTTCCGCTCGACATATTCCACATCGGGCAGGAAGCCGACCATGGGGCCCCCACCGCCGAGCCACTCGACCTCGCCCGACGCCCTCAACAGCAACGGAGGGTTGTGCCCGGCGTTCGTGTAGCGCACGACCGTGCCCGCTTCGCTCTGTTCGACGACGGTCAGCAGGAAACAGGTGATGAAGAGCTCGTTGCGGGTCAGGTCCGCAAACAGCCCGCTCGCCAGCTCGCCGAGGATCCGGCTCGGCATGGACTCGCGCCGCGCGATGCCGCGCAGGTGCGAGCGCGCCATCACCATGGCCATGGCCGATGCCATGTTGTGCCCCGATACGTCGGCGATGATCAGCTGGTGGCGGCCATCGTCCGACTCGAGGTAGTCGAAGTAGTCGCCGCCCACCTGGTTGGCGGGGCGATTGCGGCCAGCGAGATCGAGGCCGACCCAGGACGGTGCCTTCTCCGGCACGAGGGTCTCCTGGATCTGGCGCGCGAGCTGCAGCTCCTTCTCGGCCGCCGCACGGAGCCGCGTGCCGAGGATCAGCCCAATCAAAACACTGACCGACTGCGTCAGTTCCGCCTCGGGGTTGCCGATCGGCGCGCCCTTGCCACCATCGGCCTCGTTGCGGTCGAGCAGGACCAGGCAACCGAGCACAACACGGTCGGCCTCGCTGCCAAAGCAGATCGGCACCACCAGCAACCAGTCGAGCGCTTCGGCCTCCAGCGTACCTGGCGCGATGTCGAGCTGGTCTGCGGCCCCATAGCAGACCTTGCCATCCGCCATCGCTTGCGCGATCGGACCGCTCACACCGTTGTCGTCGAGTGGAATCTGGGCCGTCCAGAAGGTCTTGCCCTCGTCGCCCATCAGGTGCGCTTTTGCCGCGCCGAGTCCGTCCTGGGGCAAGACGACCGCACCCAGACGCACGCCGAGCGCCAGGAGCAGGGCCTCGAGACACAACCGGCTCATCTCTTCAGCGCTCTGGCAGGCGGGCAGACGATCGGCGAGGTCATGCACGGCGCGGATCTGCTCGAAGCAGGAAAGCAAGTGCTCGGTCGTGTCCTCGCCCTCGTAGTCGCGCATGCCCTCGCGCTCGACGATCGCGCCAATCAAGGCCGCGAACGATTCGAGTGCCGCGGCGTCATCACCGGCGTCCCCGGTTGCGATCACCCATACGCGCAAGTTCGCTGGCAGTTCGACGAGACGCGCGACCGACACCCGGTTCTCCGGCAAACCGATGACCTCGAGCTGGTCACGGTAGAGCGCGTATTCGAGCGCCCCGTCCAGGTGCGCGGCACCGCCAGAAGCGAGCAGTTGGCCCTCGCCATCAGCGATCCAGAAGGCGTGGCTCGCGCCAACACCGACGGTGTGCGTGGCGACCTGGGCCAGGCTACTGGCCAAGTCGCGTGTCCCAACCCCAAGCACCGGGCTCAGACCCCGTCGAGAACTGGTGCCAGACTCTTCGCCAGCGTCAGGACGTTCTTGCCATCCTCACGGGCATACTCCATGTGGTCGAGCACCGCCCGAATGATGTGGATGCCATAACCGCCCTCGGGAATGCGCGTCGCATCCTCGGTATCGGGCGCTCCTAGGACCTCGGTCGGGTCGAATGGTGCGGCCTCATCGCTGATCTGCACACGAAGTGCTTCCCCGTCCCAGCTGAGCAGCACCTCGATGAAAGCCCGCGATCCGGGCGCCGGGCCCCCGTAGCCGTGGCGCAGGACGTTGGAGACCGCTTCCTGCAACGCCAGCAACACGTTGTAACGCGTCTGGACAGGGTCTTCGTAGAACGGGACGAGTTCCAACAACGCCTCGGCAGCCTGCCAGGTGATTCGAAGGTGGTCGACGTTGCCCGTCAGCTTGAGGTGGACTTCGGCAGTCATGAGAAGGCCTCCACGGTGATTCCGGCGCTTGCACACCGCACGCGTCGGTAATCTATCGGCGTCGAGCGGTGACTGACTGAAGGGGCGAGGCATGGTGCCCGTTCGCCCCGGGGAGATCGAAAGAACGCCCCCTTGGACGTGCTGCCGTGCTCCACCTGACTGCTACACTCCGCAGGCGCGCTGGCGGGCGTACGGAGGGAACATGCGATATTGGCGGTGGTTGGGAGCTGGGCTCCTCGTGGCGCTGTTCAGCGCCTGCAGGACGATCGATCTGCCGGCCATGGATCCGTCGCTGCCGAGTCTGCACGTCGAGGATCTGCTTGCACCGACGGCGAGCAGCGCGACGCGCGAGATCGACCGCCTCAACAAGGCCCTGCCGCGGATACCCCGGCACCAGCGCGAACAGCGAGCCGCCGTCGTGCTGCGGATCGCCGTGCTACAGACCAGGCGTGGCAACCTCCGGGATGCCGAACGCCTGGTGCGGCGCTCGATCGGCGGCCACCCGTCGTCGCGGCCACGTGCCATCGGCCTGGCCTGGTTCGTGCAACACCGCATCGACATGGCTCGCGACCGTCCAGTTGCCGCGCGTGGCGCGCTCGAGTCCGCGGCTCGCTACACGTTCGGTCCGGCAGCGCGCCGGCGCATTGCCAGCGCTCGTGCCGCCCTGACGCCGCGAGTCGTCAGACCTGCTCCGACCAAGTCGACCACCCCGGTCGCCATCGTGCGGCGCGGCTCGTGGGGTAGCGCCGCGGCGCGTCCGAGGGCAATGGTCCCGATGGAAGCACCCGATCGCATCACCGTGCACCACTCCGCGATGTGGACCTCGCCCGACCTTGTCACAACGTGCAAGCTCGTGCGTTCGTTCCAGCGCTACCACATGAACCAGCTCGGCTGGGGCGACATCGGCTACCACTACCTGATCGATCGCACAGGCAAGGTCATCGAGGGTCGCGAGCTCCGCTGGCAGGGCGCCCACGCCGGCGACGGCATTGCCAACCAACGCAACATCGGGATTTGCCTGCTCGGGAACTTCCAACCCGGCACCAAGGAACGAGTGCAACGGCCGTCGACGAAGCAGCTCTATTCCCTGGAACTCCTCGTAACTTCGCTGTCCGACATGCACGGCATTCCCGTGGCCAGCGTCTTCACGCACGCCGAGGTCCATCCGAAGGGCCCGGGTGCGACAAAGTGTCCGGGCATGTACCTCACGCCATTTGTAAGGCAACTAAGGAGCCGGGGAACGCAGTAGAGCCAGGGCGCCGAGATCCGGCCGTGCCCATGCTCCCCGCTAGCGGAGCGTGATCTTGCTCAGGGGAGTGAACTTCGTTCCGACCATGGCCTGGCCGAGCAAGGTGATGCCGGTGAGCGTCAGCTTCGGCAACGGTATGATCTGCTCGTGCTGACCGCTCGCTGGGGTGACGCCGCCCCAAATGAAAAACGGATCCATGATGTACCAATAGCCGAACGGGGTCTGGATCTTGCCCTGAACTGTGCCGAGCATCATCAGCGCGAACTGGTTGGGTTTGGCGAGCAATGACATCGTGGCGGTGCCGCCGGAGTACGGTGCGCCGGCCCAGTAGACCTGCGGCAGCGTCGGTGTGTGCGGTTCGACTTCGACGCGGCGCGCATCGCGGTGCACGTACAAGAAGGGCACGGTGAGTCGGCCAGTCGCGTCCGGCGCTGCGATGCGCTCCTCGTCGACCACGGAGTTGTTCAGCTTGTAGGTCCGGACACGGTAGTAGCGACCGGGGTTGACCTTGAACTTGCTCAACCGCCGCCAGGTCAAGTCGACGAAGGCGTCCGCTTGTTTGGCGTAGTCAATACGCGAAGCGTCGCTCCTGAGCTTGACGTCGAGGGTGACCTTGGTCGAGGTCTCGGCTGCGGTCGCCGGATCGAAGGTCATGTAGCCGCCCATGGTGCCGGTGACGTCGCCGTCGAAGCGACTGCCATTGCCGGGGCTGTCATCAAGCGTCAGGTTCGAGAAGGCCGGCAGCGGCCGGTCGAGCCTGATCTCGGAAAACTCGCGCGACAGCGCCGCCTCGATTGCACTCCACGGACCGGTCGAGGCATGCGCCCGATAGTCCCAGTAGGCCGTGAAGGGCTGCCGTGCGACCTGGCACGCCCGGAAGAAGTCGGGCTTTTCGGTCCAGCCCGTCACCAGGTCGCCCCGACCACCGACGAAGAACATCGGCGCCATGCCCGCCGCGGCTCGTTTGCCCACCTGCGAGGGATAGTCAAAGAGGTCGTAGATCTTGTCGCCAAGCGACGATCTCAGATTCTGCTGCGCCGTTCCAAACAGGGAGTCGGTCTCTGAGCGGAGGGCGAAGTCGCCATGCGTCAAGCCGAACGCGGGCACGATGCCGCCGACTGCGGCGAAGCGATCAGCGTGGCGCAGTCCGAGTGCAAACGCCCCCATCGCGCCAAACGACACGCCAAAGGCATAGACTCGGTTCGCGTCCACGTTCGCCTTCGTGTCCGCTAGCACTCGGTCGATCGTCCACAGGATCCGGCGCTCGGTGTAGTCGTGCACCGTACCCTTGGCCGGACCATTGCCGTAGTCCTCGTGCTTGCCGAACCAGACGCTGTGCGGCAGCGGCAAGTTATGGTCGTGCAAGATCACGTGCACGGCGTTCGGCGGCGCGTAGCCGGAGAACGGCCCGACCTTGTAGTTGCTCCCACGCGAGTGCAGATAGAGAAAGAGCGGCCGCGGACCCTGTGATGCGGGATCGTAGTAGACGCGGTAGTTGATGACGCGGCCGGCGACGTTGGCCTGCGCCGGAGTCGCCGACGTCGTCACCGCGGGCAGGAAGTGCGCGTAGTGATGATCCTTGCCGCCGGTGGTGCCCTGCAACACAGGCTGCGGCATGGCGATGGACTCTTGCAGGGGACCGGCGGTGTTGCCACCGCCGATCGTCGTGTTCTCCACCGTCTTGGCCACGGCCGTGACCGCGTAGTACATCGTCGCGGTCGCTGCGGCGGTCACGACGAAGAACGCCTCGTTTTGCTTAAGCGGCGGATCGTTCGCCTTGATGACGAACGGTTGCAACGCGTCCTTGTTGAGGTAGCTGCCGGCCGCGACCGTCGCGATCAGCGTGGCTGTCGCCAGGTCCGCGCTCTTCGTGATCGGCGCCGTCGACCGGTACACGTTGTAATCCTCCGGTACGGGCATCGTCGTGACTTCGTTCCAGGTCACGAAGGTCTGGCCGAGTCGGAAAGTCGCCTTGACGCTCGTCGCTTGTTGCGCAGCCGATGCGGCGACGACGAGGGCGCAGACGAGGAGGAAGCGGCAAGGGAGCATGAGCATCAATGCAAATCTGAGCTTACCCGATTCTATCCCTTTGGCCGGAAGGCCTGCACACACGCAGGGTCCGTCTCCAGGCGCGGACCCTCGATGAGATCGACGCAATAAGGAATCGCGGGAAACACCGCCATGAGGCAATCGTGGATCGCTGCCGGCTTGCCGGGCAAGTTGACGATCAACGCTTGGCCCCGGATTCCGGCCGCTTGACGGGACAGGATGGCCGTCGGCACGAATGCGAGGGATACGCTGCGCATGAGTTCCCCGAAGCCGGGCATGAGCTTCTCCGACACAGCTTCCGTCGCTTCGGGCGTCACGTCGCGTGTTGCTGGCCCCGTTCCACCAGTGGTAACGACCAGGCAGCAGCGCTCCCGGTCGACGAGTTCGATCAGCGTCGCCTCGATCCGATCGCGTTCGTCGGGAATCACCCGCACCACCGGCTCCCAGGGCGAAGTCAGGATCTTGGTCAGCTCGTCGTGGATCGCCGGCCCACCCCGGTCCTCGTATTCGCCTCGGCTCGCCCGGTCCGACACCGTGACGATGCCGATGCGCACGGTCACGCGGTCAACGCCTCGAGCGGGCTGACGTAATCGACCCCAAACGAGGCGGCCACGGCCGGATCGGTCAACTTGCCGGCAACGACGCTCGCCGCCCCGCGGAAGCTCTCGTCCGTCTCGATCACGGCACGCGCTCCGTGCTTGGCCAACCTCTCGACCCAAGGTTTGGTCGCGGCGGTCAGCGCGAAGGTCGACGTCCGTGGCACGGCGCCAGGCATGTTGGCCACGCAGTAGTGCACGACGCCATCGACGACGAAGGTCGGGTTCTCGTGCGTCGTCGGTCGTACGGTTTCGATGCAGCCACCCTGGTCGACCGCCACATCGACGATCACGGCGCCCTGCTTCATGTTCACGAGGTCGGCCCGCCTCACGAGCATCGGGGCACGCGCGCCCTTGACCAACACCGCGCCGACCAGGAGGTCGGTGGTCGGTAAGTGCTGCTTGATTGCATAGGGGCTCGAGTGCACGAGTTGCACGTTTGGCGGCAGGACGTACGACAACCAGCGCAGACGCTCGAGGTTGATGTCGAGCACGACGACCTGGGCACCAAGTCCGGCTGCCATGCGTGCCGCTTCGGTGCCGACCGTGCCGCCACCGAGAATCAGCACCTTGCCCGGTTCCACACCGGGCACCCCACCCAGTAGCACTCCATTGCCACCGTAGGGCAGCTCCAAGTGATAGGCGCCTTCCTGCACCGCCATGCGTCCAGCGACTTCGCTCATCGGCTCGAGCAGGATGAGTCCGCTGCCCGGGACATCGACCGTCTCGTAGGCGAAACATGTCGATCCCGTCTTGAGCATGGCATCCGTCAGCTCGCGACTCGCCGCCAAGTGGAAGTAGGTGAAGAGGGTCTGGCCCGCACGCATACGCGGCCACTCGGGTGCGATGGGCTCCTTGACCTTGACGATCAGGTCCGCAGCACTCCAAACCTCGTCGGGACCATCGACCAGGCGCCCACCGACATTCGTGTACGCATCGTCGGCAATGCCCGAGCCGAGACCGGCACCCCGCTCGATGAGAACCTCGTGCCCGCCACCAATGAGGTCCTCGACACCTGCAGGAACCATGCCCACGCGGCCTTCTTGGGGTTTGATCTCCTTTGGAACCCCGACGATCAAGCGCGACTCTCCATGCGCGGATCGTAACGACGTTGCCGCGCGTTACCTCTAACTTCCTTTGTGGCCGGCGGCAAGGCTGCGGCAAGAGCCGGCGAGATTGGCGGCATCGTGTTGACCAACGCTGCCGCGCACGTAGAAGCGGATCGATACGGACCCATCGCCGTGCGGCTCGATTCGGGGTGACGGTTCCACCAAGACCCGTGGGTCGCACTCGAGCAGGCTGCGCACGGCTGCCTCGCCGCCTGGACCGGTATCTTCGGCCGGGATGCGCAGAGTCTGCACGCGCGGCGCCGGTTCGCCGTTCGCCGGCCGCGCCGCCACGCGGGCTGGAGCCGCCGCGGGCTGTGAGCCGTGATCGACCATCTTCTCCGCAGGCTCACGCGTTGCCTCCTCCTGCGCCACTGGCGTTGCCGGAACCGGCAGGACGTCTTGCTTGCCTTCCCCTGCCTCGCGATCGCCGCGGAACAGGAGCAGCGCGAGGAAGAACAGGGCGAGGAGACCGAGACTCCACACCCACGGCTCGGACCACAGGTCCGTGCGCGACGTGGTCTCGGCCACCGGGCGCTTGGCCAGGCGGGTGAGGCGCGCCTCGAGTTTGCCGACGTTGGCCGCGAGGTCGCGCAGGTCACGCTCACTGCGCTTGCTGGTGGCAGCGAGCTGGCGTTCGAGTTCGTTCAGCTTGCCGCTCAGGAGCTTGGTCTGCCCGGCACTTGGCGCCCCGGTGACCGCTGCGTCGGTACTCTTCTTGAGTTCCTTGACGATGCCGGTCAGCGCCTCGAAGCGAGCAGTCCAGCTACGCTCGGCGGCCACTCTGCTCTTGACCGCGGCCTTGACATCAAACGCTCCCGGACGAGCGGCCCTGGCCAGGACCGCGCCGACCCGCCTGGTCAGGGCGCCGATCTTCTCGCCGAGCGCGGCCAGGTCCCGCGTCAACTCGTCCATCCGCATCACGTCCGCCGCTGCGGTCACGGGACGCCTGTGGAGCCGCTCGATACCGATGCGGTTCTTTTCCGCGGCTTCGGCGATCCTGCCCGACTCACCCTTCGCGGCTTCGATCGCATAGGTGAGCTCGACGAGGCGGCCCTGGACACGGTCGCTGAGGCCCGAGTCGCGGACCTCACGTTCGAGGCTCGACAGCCGCGCCACGAGCGGCGCCCAGACGAGCTCTTCGGTCATCTCGTCCGAACCCGGCGCCACGCAGGCGGCCACGAGCAAGAGCAAGACAGAACAGCGCGACAGCAACTTCACGGGAGCCATCACGAGGCCGTCCCTCCGAGTCGCCGGAACAAGGGTTGCAGCACGCGAGCACGGTCCGCGCTCCCACTACCCGGCAGCGGCAAGAGCCGCACCGACTCGTCGGCGGCCGAAGTCCACGCAACGCGTGGACCGAGCACGAGGTCACGCAAGGCACGCAGCTCTTGCCCGTAGAGCAAGAGCCGGCAGCGCTGCGGCCGCCAGGGCTCGCGTCCGAGGTTCTTGATGGACATGCGCAACCACATCCGGCGGGCGTCCTTGCGCGGCTTCCTGCGCAGCGCCACACGCCACGGATGGTGGTAGCCCTCCTGTTCTCTCCACGCAGTTCGAAGCTGCTTGTCCTCGAGCACGTGCAGCTCTTGCTCCTGGGTTTCGTCACTCGTGTCAACGACCGACAACACGAACTCGAGCGGCGCATCGATCCAGCCCGACACACGCCCATCCGGCGCCAGCACCGTCTCGCTCGCGAGTTCGACCTCGAGCGGGTGCCGCGGCACCGTTGCTCGAATGCGCAAGAGCGACCGGCCTTCGGGCAACCCGAGCAGCGCTTCCCACAGCACTTCGCCGTCCATCGCCACGCACCGCACCCCGTCGCGACGCCGCTCGAGCAACCACTGCACGCCGCAAAGCTCCGCCTGACACGAGGCGGCGCTAGAGGGAACAGGAACGTCGAGCGTCAAAACCATGGACTTGCGGGTTCGAGGGCGAAACGGGGATCCGCGGCCTCTCCCAAACCGCAGTCCACCCACCTAGTATTTCCTGCCCGAACGACACCCGCAACCGCGCTCGCTCACCGCCCGGAAACCCCTTGCGGTCCCTGCGGCGGTTGATAACGTCCATTGGCCTGCCCGCTGTCTCGCAACCTCGGGCACCATGGGCGATTAGCTCAGTTGGTTAGAGCACTAGCTCGACAAGCTAGGGGTCGGTGGTTCGAGTCCACTATCGCCCACCACATAGAAGACTGTCGATGCTGCACTTGCAGCAACCCGCGCGAGCCGCGCCGGCGCGACCTGTTTCGGTAGCGGTTGTCCGAGTAGCTCACCGTTGTCGCTGCACTACGAAGGATCGTGGAGCCTCGGGGCGACGCTGAAGATCCTCGTTACGAATGGGCCGGCAACGACTGCGGGGTTGGTGCTCATCGGAGCGTCGGCGAACTCGCCGTTCCCGATCGACCTTACCGGCGCCGGGATGACGGGCTGCAAGTTGTGGCACTCGCCGGATCTCGTGTTCGGTGCCGCGTTCACCAGCAACAGTGCGATGCTGTCGTTGCCGATCCCGAGTGTGGCGAGTCTGTCGGGCTTGACCCTGTTCTCACAGGGCTTCGCGATCGACTCCGCCGCCAATGCGTTCGGCATGAGCGCGAGCAATGGCGGGAAAGTCGTCATTCGGGATTAGCAACGGAGCTCCCGGCGGGATCGGAGAAGAGCAGATTCTTGGCCTCCGGTTCCGGCTCTGGCCACGCTGAAGGACGGGCTTCCACCAGGTGGAAGCCCGTTCCGCTCTTACGGCTCGACGTTCAACAGGCCCTACTTCGGGCAGAACGTCATCTCCAGCGCATTCGAACCGAGGAAGCCCGACGTGTCGATTCCGACCGTCTGCAAGTAGAGCCGCAGGCCCACCAGGTTGGTGTCATCCGGGATCGGGAACGGCACGTCGGCGCTGCCTGAACCGTTGCTGGGGATCAGCAAGAGTCCGAGTATCGGCGGTGAGACCAGCAGGACGACGTCGTTGGCCAGCGGCACCGAGAACGGCCCGGCGGTGAGCAACGTGAAGAACATGCTGTTGGGCACGCCGTTGCGTAGCTGCAGCGTCGGCGCCGAGGCGATCTTCGGACTGCCGGCCAAACCGAACGTGATCTGGTGCGCCGTCGGGTCGAGCGCGGAATAGGTGCGCGTCCCGCAACTCGCCGGGAAGTTGACGGCCTCCGGCGTCGGCACGACGAACGTCACCCACGGGATCCGTCCGTCGATGACGCGCCCGGTCGAGATGTCATCGAACTGATCGCCGAACTCGACGTAGTCGAGGATGTAGCTCCCAGTCGCGTCGAACAACGCGACCTCTTCGCCGCTGCCTGAGAGCTTGAAGTTGGCGTGTAGCTTGCCGTCCTTGCTGTCTTCGTCCGCCCAAACGAGGATCGTCTTACCGGGCTGGATGACGGTATTCGCCGGGAACGGCCACTTCTTTGAGTTGCCGAGGTCGTCGCTCAGGTGCATGCCAGCGAGGTCGACCGCCTGAGTCCCCGTGTTGACGAGCTCGACCCAGTCCTCGCGCTCGCCTTTCTCGTCCTTGATCCCGCTCGCGTTCTGCGCCAAGAGCTCGTTGATCCTGATCGGCGACGAACGAGTCGGCCAAGTGACACGGTAGTTCGGACGCTGGTAGCCGTTGCCGTAGTTGATCCAGCCGGTCCAAACACCGGCCGTCGTGGCCGCACCAACCCAGTACTCGACCTGAGTGCCGGCCGGTTGCGCGACGATCGAACCGCCCCAGACACCGTCGTTGGCCCCGCCGTCCATGTGCTGGCCGTCGTCGTACATGGCCGCCTGAATGAACGGTCCCCGCACGCGCCAGTGCAACAGAACGCTGGCTGCACCGGGCGCCCGCGCCGTCACCCAAACCTTGTTGGTGCGCGTCGGCCGCACCGGCGTGTGACGCAGCTGCGACACGGTCACTGCCGTGCGCCGAATATCGGCGTGGTTCGTCAAGTACCTGTGCCGACCATCGATCATCGACTGCAGGCTGCTGATCGTCGAGAACCAGCTGAGCCGATAGGCCGTCGTGACATTGCCCCTGAAGCCGGCGACGCTGTACAGACGATGCGGGTCGCGTTGCACTTCCGCGTCGATGAGGTTCTGCAGGACGTTGATGCGTGCGCGTGCAGCTGGCCAGTTCAGCTCGTCCTTGATCCTGCGGACCTTGGCGGCGAACCGCTCCTTCCACGGTGTGTGCGCGAGCGGCTTCGTCATCAACGGTCGAAGGTTGCCGCTGCGTAGGTAGGCATAGTAAGGGGTCAGGTTCGGCAGCGACGTCTGCGAGTTGTAGTCCGTGTAGCCGCCGAAGCAGTTGTTCATGTCCCACGGCAGCAGGCTGAAGCGACCGTGATAGTCGTCGTGGTACACATAGATGTTGTGGCACCAGCGGCCGACGTAACTGTCGAGCCAGAGCATCGTGTTGCCGAGCGCCAGCACCGTCAGGACGTTCTCGACGTCGAACACCTTCGGTAGCTCGGTCGGCAGCTGGGCAGCTGGGGTGTTGTTGAGCACGTCGCAGGCCTTGATAAGGTCGACCCACGGGTTGGGGTTCTGCTCCGTCTTCAGCTCGAAGCCCTTCTTGTACTCGTCGACGTTGTTTCCGTACCAGTTGAACCCCGTGTAGTTCGCGGGGTTGTTCGACGCCTGTCGCTCGCCGCGGTAGCGATTGCCGTCCTCGGTCGGGAACCAGTCCTCGAGCAGGTCCTTGTTGATCTGCTCCGTATTGATGTACGGGCCCCAGTTCAAGCCGTTGATCTTGAGGACGACGTAGTTGCTCCTCGGCGCGGGCGTGAACTTCCGCATGATCTCGTAGCCGAACACTTCACGGGTCATCGTCGGGTCCATGAAGTTGTTGTTGATGTTCAGGGTCTTGTGCCCCCAGAGCTTCTGTTCCTGGAACTCATCGAGCGCGACCTTGAACGCCCTCTTCTTCGACGACGCCGGGATGCCCCAGTAACTCGAGTTGCCGCGGAAGCGGACGCCGACGTCCTTGTAGGTGTCGCCGTCGATCTTGAGGTCGGCCTTGATGTAGATCTTGGCCCGCCAGTTGTTCGAGAGCTGGGTCCAGTAGTCCGGCTGCTGGAAAATGAGCTCGACCGTGCGGACCTTCGTGATGTCGTAGAGGTCCTTGCGTTGGGCTGCGAGATCAGCAGAGGGAACCTGCAGGGCAACGAGGATGACGAGCGGGGCCAGCTTCATATCGGTCTCCGTGAGAGCGCCAAGAACATCGAGAACGCCAATGTTACGGAGATTGCCCGGATACCGACAGTGGGGACAGCGGACAGGGAGCGACCGCCAAGAAGGTCCAG
>NYZE01000125.1 GCA_002685965.1 Planctomycetota bacterium
CGATGTGCTTGATCAGCGCCGGAACGCGCGAGTAGTCCGACAGCCCCAGAATCGCGTCGACGTCGGGGATGTCACGGCGCAAGTCATCGCCATAGCGTTCGGACATGCAGCCCACGACGACCACGCCACGCAGACCACCCTCGGTCTTGAGTCGCAACACCTCGCGAATGGTCGCGATCGACTCGGCCCGCGCGTCCTCGATGAAGCCACAGGTATTGACCACGGCCACGTCGGCATCGGCCGGATCCTGAGCGATCAACAGACCTTGCTGCGCGGCATGCCCGAGCAAAACCTCTGAGTCGACGAGGTTCTTGGGGCAGCCGAGGCTGATCAGGGAAACGCGGACAGGACCGGTCATCGGAAAATCCGCCGAACAGGGTAACCGCAGCGCGAGCCTGGTGCCCTACCGGGCCTCCCACTCGGCCAGCTCGATCAGCGCTTCCCAGTGGCCGCCCTCGTCCGGGCCGTAGAGCACATCGAGTTCGACCAGTTGGTCGAGCACCTCACGAGCCTGGCCATAGCCGAGCCCCAGCTTGCGCTGCAGCAGCGCGGGTGACGGGCGGCGGGCGGTCAAGAGCACGCGGACGGCACGGTCCAGGAGGTCGTCGTCCACGGTGGACTCGGCGAACAGTTGCTCCTGCATCGGCGTTGTCGTGTCGGGGATCGAGTAGCGCTCGACCCGAGGTGCCGGGTCGGCCCAAGGATCGTTACCGGTGTCTTCCGGCTCGCCTGCCGACTCCTCGTCGAAGTCATCCTCCAAGTCATCGGAGGCATCGACGTCTGCCGCGTCCGCCGCGCGCACTGCGTCTAGCTCGGGTGAAGGAACGATGAGGAAGGGGACCTCCGAGTCCTCGTTGAGCGCTCGATCGAGGTCGTCGCCGGCTTGGAACAGCAGCTCCTCGTCATCGAGCTCCGCCAGGCCATCGTCGACGATCTCCTCCTCGTGGACTTTGACCGGCGCGGCGGGCTGATCGACCCGACCCACGTCGAAGTCGCGCCGGGTTTCCGCGAGTGCACGATCCATGAGCTCCTGCTCGCGGCGCCGCTCGTCGCCCCGATGATCCACCGAGGCCGAAGCCGGCCGGGGTACCAGCCCGAGTCGCTCCTGGCGCGCCACCGCAAGGCTCTCCTCGCTCGGAACAACCGGGGCCGGCGCGGGCTCACGTAACAACTGTTCCTCGACCGGACCTAGCCCCGTGTCAGCGGGCGCCGACGAGGCGGGTTGGCGCAACACGCGTGGGAGGCAGAACCAGTTCGTCGCCAGCAAAACTGCGACGATCGTCATCGTGCCCAGGAGCAGGACGATCGGGACGCTACCGACGGCACCCATGAGTCGACCTGCGGCGCGCGAGCCAAGCTCGCCACCGCCGCTGCCAAACGCACCGAGCAGGAAGGACAGGCACACCGCAAGGAGGAGCGCCGCCCAGATCCGCCGCAACGGGTGCGCGACGTGGCCGGAGACGAAGGTGAGCCCGCCGAGCCCCGCGATCAACGCGCCGAGGTAGAGCGTCGGCACGAAACCGATGGCCTTGTAGACGCCGACGACCAAGCCTTGCACCAAGCCCGTCGACGCTTGGGTCTCGAGGTGGATGAACTGGTATTGCAGCAACGCCACGACCGCGACGATGCCGACCGTGACGGCCGCGACCGCCGTCGCCAGCACGCGGGGATCGTTGCGCTCGGCGTCTGCGTCTGGCCGAGACGGGTTATCCGCTAGGACGTAACGCATCCCTCACCTCCTCGTCTCACTCTTCTTCCGTTTCGTCTTCATCAACCTCGTCCTCTTCCTCGTCTTCTTCCTCGTCCTCTTCCTCGTCTTCTTCTTCGCCCTCGTCCACCTCTTCTTCGCCCTCTTCCTCGTCCTCTTCCTCGTCCTCTTCCTCTTCCTCGTCCTCTTCCTCGTCCTCTTCCTCGTCCTCTTCCTCTTCTTCGCCCTCGTCCACCTCTTCTTCGCCCTCGTCCACCTCTTCTTCGCCCTCGACGTCCCACCCTTCGACGTCCGCTGCCAACTCCTCGCCGGCGGCGGCGTTCTTCTGCTCCTCCCACTCCTCGAGAGTCAGCAGAACTTCGCGGGACTTACTGCCAACAAACTCACCGACGATGCCGTCTTCGCACATGATCTCGACCAGGCGACTGGCCCGCGTGTACCCAATCGAGAGCCTGCGTTGCAGCAGCGTTGCGCTGCCGCGTTGCTCTTCGAGTACCGTGCGCACGGCGTCCTCGTAGACCTTGTCGCGCTCCTTGGCCTTGCGGCCGCTGCCCGTTGGCACCTGAACCAGGGTCTCCTCGAACTGCTGCCCCGAGCCCTGCTGTTCGAGGAACGACACGACGTCGTGAATCTCGTCGTCCGAGACGAAGGTCCCTTGCGCGCGGATCAGCCGATGGGTCCCTGGCCGGATATAGAGCATGTCGCCATGCCCTAGCAACTGCTCGGCACCGTTCGAGTCGAGGACAACGCGTGAGTCGACTCGGCTCGACACCTGGAAGCCAATGCGCGTGGGCAGGTTTGCCTTGATGAGCCCGGTAATGACGTCGCGTGACGGTCGCTGCGTCGCGAGGATCACGTGGAGCCCGACCGCGCGCGACTTCTGCGCCAAACGCTGGATCGACAACTCGACATCTGCGCCTGCAACCGCCATCAAGTCCGCGAACTCATCGATGATCATGACGATCGCCGGCAACTTGACCGGCGTCTGCTCCGGATCGAACTTGTCGCCGAGCCGCTTGCGCAGCTTGTCCTCGCCGAGGTTGTTGTAGTCGGCGATGTTGCGCACGCCGGCCCGCGACAACAGCGCGTAGCGCTGCTCCATCGTCTCAACCGACCAGTCCAACACCTGCGCCGCCCGTTTCATGGAAGTCACGATCGGACACAGCAGGTGTGGGATGCCCTTGAAGTGCTGCAACTCGACCATCTTCGGGTCGATCATGATCAGCCGAACGTCATCCGGTGACTTCATGAGGATGGTCGACAGCAGCACGGAGTTGATGCACACGGACTTGCCCGAGCCCGTCGCACCAGCGATCAGCAGGTGGGGCATGCGAGCCAGGTCTTCGATCAGCGCGTGTCCCGCCACGTCCCGCCCAAGGAAAAGCGGCACGGTCTCCTTGGTCCCGCCTTGCTCGCGGAGTTCGACGAGCTCACGCAAGCGCACCACCGTGCGCGACGGGTTTGGCACCTCGACGCCCACGGTGTGTTTGCCCGGAATCGGCGCGACGATGCGTACCGAGTAGGCCTTCAGCGCCGCAGCGAGGTCCGGCCCGAACTTGTTCATTGTCGTGACGCGCAGCCCCTCTTCGAGCTCAACCTCGAAGACAGTCACCGCCGGACCGGACGATATGCAGACAATCTTGGCCCCGACGCCATGACTCTGCAGGCGACTCTCGATCGCCTGCGCTGCGACACGCAAGGCGCCCTCATCAATGGCGTCACCGACAGCAGTGAGCTCGAGCAGGTCGAGCGGCGGATAGACGTAGTCGCCGCTCGCCTTCTCGCCACGCCGGCGCGCCTGTGCAGCCGGGGTGCCGACAATCGGGATCGGTAGCAACTTCTGCTCGACGCGCTTGGGCCGCGGCTCCGGTCTCGCCACCGGCCCACGCCGCCGCTTCGCCGGGTGCGGCTCGGCTTCGGGCTCCGGTCCGGCCTTCGACGCCGACTGTCGCTCAGGCTCGGGAGCCGACTTCTTCTCTCTGCGCGGCTTGACGACACGAACCTCGGTGTCCGCCTCTGGCTCAGCCTGCCGGAACAGCTCCGCCAGCGAGCGACCTGCAGCCTTGAACGCCAGCGCGACGCGACTGTCCGCGAGACCACGACCGGGCTTGTCGCGGGCATCGCGTTCTGCGACGCGGAACTCACGAACCAACGCGTGCAACGGCCAGTCGGTCGCGATGAGGAAGGCGATCGCTCCGGTCACGCCAAGCAAGACGATGACTCCGACGCCACCAAAGCTCAGCCAGAGCTTGGGCCCGAGCTCCATGCCAAGCCCACCGCCAAAACCGAACGGGGTGCAGGGACCGGCACCCCTGAGCGACGGACCCGCGAGGAACACCGCGAACACCAGCATGAGCGCACACGCACCGGCGACCCGACGCCAAACACCGTCGAGCGGGCGGCGAAGGAGCAGCAAGAGTCCCCAGTGGATGACAAAGCCAAAGAAGGGGTAGCAGGCGAGCCCGACGTTCTCGACGAAGAAGCCGCCGAGGTGCCAGCCGACCGCTCCGCCCCAGTTGTCCTGCACCCCGGTGAGCAGCGGGTTGTCAGCAGAACTCCAGCGGTAGCTGATCGCGGAGATCGTCAGAAAGATCCCCATAGCCGTCAACGCGAGTCCGCCGATCTCGCGCCAACGTTCGGCATCCGGCCGGCCCTTGCTGGCTCCCATCTACCCTCCCAGGTAGCGCGGATGATAGCCGCCCAGCGCGCCGGGGACTCCGCACAGAATGTCCCCTGCGCGAAAAAGGTCGGCACTCGTCGCCAATCAACCGGGGCGTCCGCACGCCGGCAGCCCTCAGTAGAGCCACGGACGCGCTTGTTTAATCGCCACCTGGTCGTCGGGCGTGACCTTGAACTCGACCTCGATCGAGAACAGCGCCCGTGGCGACAGCCCGTAGAGTTCGCGGAACTTGCGCTCGATCTTGCCGAGGCATTCGCGCAGCTCGTCGAGGTGGATCTCGTTGAGCAAGCGCCGACCGGCCTTGACGCGGTTGGAAGGACGCAGCATGCGGTCGGCCTGGAAGTCGCGCGGGTGCAGCAACACCTCTTCGGGAATCGATTCGGCCTGCGGGTTCGTGACCATGTCCTCGCCGACCTGCGTGTTGACGTAGTAGCTGTCCTTGGTCTGGTAGACGACGTCGGCGGAAACCGCGACACCGTTCGCGAGCTCACCGGTGTAGCTCGGGTGCACGAGCACGCCCATGGCCGTCGACCCGTGGTCGATGCGGTGGAACTCGCGCTCCTCGTAGGCGCGGAAGGTCCACAGGCTGGCCCAGACACGTTTGATGGTCTTGACCAGGTGGCCGCCGCCGGGCTTGTGCGAGAACGAGTCGTAGAGTCCCGCGCCACTGAAGGCTGGCAGGTCTTCGTTGTTCGTGCTCGACCGGCAGCGGATGCGCGTCGTCGCGGGATACGACTTCTGCAACTGGCTGAGCGCATCCTTGATCCATGGTGGCGTCTTGCCCTTGACGATCCGTTTGCGGAAGGCTGCGAGCGCCTCGCTGCGCTTCTTCGTGTCAGTCGCGAAGCCCGCCGTCTTTCGCATCGCGGCAGCCGCAGCGTGCAAATCGTTCTGCTTCATGAACTCGTCGTAGAAAGCAAACGGCACGGCGTAACCCTTGGGCACGATGCCAGCCGGCAAGTCGAGCTTGCGGAGCATCGCGAGGTTGGCCGCCTTTACGCCGACGCTCTTCCAGTCGGCGAAGCCGATCTCGTCGAGCGAGCGGATCGTCTTGACGCCGAGGTCGCGTTCCGGCACCTGCGATGTCTTGGGGCGCGCGGAGAGAAAATGAGCGTCGACCTCCTGCACGGTAGCCTCGCGCAACTCGTAGGTGTTGGCGTCAACGCCGTAGTAGACGTACTTGCCAATCAACGCCTTGACCCTGGGGTCGTCGGCGATGCCGCTGATGAAGGCATTCGGCACGTTGTCCTGGATCGCGCGCAGATTGACGTGTGATAGCGGGGTCTGGCGCACGGCCGTCATGACACCAGCAACGCGCGGCATCTCATTGGGCAGTGTTCGGTAGACAACGATGTCGCGCACACCGGGACGTTCGCCCTGTTGCATGAGGCGCAAGCGGCCGAACGACTGCGCTTCGTGGAGGGGCAGATAGGCGATGTCGACGTAGAGGTCCTTCGGCACGACGACCGGCAGCTTGGCGGCGTCATACTGCGCCTTCTCGTCGCCATAGCGAGCGATCGCCCGATTGAGCGGATGGTAGGCCAGCCTACCGCGCAGGATCGGCGACTTTTCCTGCAGCATGCGGTGTGCGAGTTTGATCTTGTGAAACGGGAATGAATCGAAGGGCTCGAACTCGAACGTGAACAGACCCGGCTGTCCGTTCGGTGACTTGAGCAGCGGACGGTAGACGAGCACGCCGCGCATCGACGAGCCTCCGCCTCCCCTTCCGAACCCGCCACGGCCAATGCCAGCCGCCGACATGAAGGACATGTGCGCGCGGTGCGTCTTGGTGTTGATGAAGTAGATGACCGGGTGCTCCGTGTCGGTGTCCTGGATCTGGAACTTCACGAAGCGCCAGTTGGCCAGGTGCGTGTCGATCAGCACCTCGTCGCCCTGGTATGCGAGTTTGTCGAAGGTCGCGCGGTCGGGAACGACTGCCGCCCCGTCCTTGAACTCGAGCTCCTCGGGAGCCTTCCGCTCGGACTGACCACCGCCACCACCACGGCGAAAGGTGAAACTGGAGCCACCGACACCCCTGAACGCCGTCGCCAACTCGCGCTTGGACAGTCGACCGTCGCGGTTACCGTCGAGAGCACGCAGAGACTTGCTTGCGTTGGCGATCTCGCCCGCCGACAACTCGCCGTTGCGATCGGTATCCAGTGGGTGGCTCGTGTCACGCTGCTGACCACGGCGCCGGAAGCGCATGCCGCCTCGACGCGAGGGAGGCATGCCCAACTCCTCGCGACTGAGCTTGCCGTCCTGGTCCTTATCGAGCGCCCGCACCGCCGCGACCGCAGCCTCGATCTCGCTGAGGGAAAGCACGCCGTCCCTGTCGGTGTCGACCGCCGTGCGCACCAGGCCGGCAGATCTTGTGGGAGCGTCCTGGGCCAACAGCGACGGGGCGAGGGCCAGCGGAACGCTGGCGGCAAGAAAAATACGAAGGCTCATGGGCACCTGACTTGTCGTGGATCTGCCTAGCAACCGAAGGGACACCGCGAACTACGCTCGACGATGCCACAGTGTTGACGCGAAGCGAACCCGGAGCCCCCAGAGCTGTGGCCAAAGCGCTAGACTTTGGGCACTCCAAATCCTGCGGAGCATCCCCCCCGGCCCCTGGAGACACCCATGAAGCCCGCCCTCTCTCTGTCCCTGCTGGTCATCTGCCTTGCTGCGCCGTTGAGCGCACAGGCCAAATACGCAGTCTCCCCGGTCATCGCGACCAACAACGAAGGGACGAGCGCGAACGCGTTCCCGTTCACGAGCACGGTCCAGCGACGCTACATGCAGGTCCACAGCGACCTACCCAACGGCGCGGTACGCATCTCCGCCATAGGCTTCCGCATCACCGCGACGACGATCAAGCCAGCTGGCTACCGCACGCTCGACATGGAGATGTTCATGGGGCGCTCGCGCACGTGGAACACGTGCTCGTTCTACTTCGACCAGAACTACCTGGCGCCGAAGACCAAGGTCATCAAACGCAAGACCTTCAACTTCGGTCCAGGTATCGGCGCTAGCCCAGGCCCGAGCCCATTCGTAACCGCCCTCGAGCTAAAGCTCGACGCACCCTACGTCCGCATCCCGACTTTCTCGGTCGCGTGGGAAATCCACATGCACTCCAACGTGAGTGGCGGCTCGATCGGGACCATCGACGCCGACAAGGCCAATATCGTACTCGGCGCGGACAGTCCCTACGGGACTGGATGCACGGCAACCGGCCGCACGGCCCCGGTTCGACACACGGTCGAGATCGCGGACATCGCCGGCACGCTGCTCTTGATGTTCAGCGCCAGCCAGTGCCCGGCGAACGCACCCGGCATCCTGGTGCTCGGCACCAAGAAGCTGGACCTCAAGATCCCCGGCCTCTGCACCAACCTCTACACGGACCTCTTCCTCGTCACCCCCATCGGTATCGCGAACGCCAACGGCGATCTCAACCGTGACGGCACGCGCTGGTACTACAACGCCGCGGGTGGTGCGTGGTTGCTGCCGTCGATCGGCGCGGTGACGCTCTACAGCCAGATCATGGTGTTCGACGCAGGCCAGTCCGGGATCAAGCTCGCCGGGTCAAATGGCGCGATGTTGACCCTGCCGACCAGCAACACGGCCAAGTCCGTGCCGGTCACGCGACTGTTCAACAACTCTGGCGGCGTCACCGAGAAGATGTCCGCGCTCTTCACGACATCGAGCGTTGGCTACTGCCTGCCGACCCGGTTCACGTACCTGTAACTCAGCCACCCTCTAGGACTGGAGCGCGCTGACCCTCTCGACGAGCGCCGCCGCCAACGCCGGCTTGTCGAGGTCGCCGAGGTCGACCGGTTCCCCGCTGGCCGTGATCCACATCGCGTGGCTGCGCGACGACTCCATGGCCTCGATGCCATTCAACACGATCGCATCGAGGCCCTTGCGTGTGAGCTTGCTGCGCGCACGCTGCAGCGCCGCGGCCCGATCCTTGAGAGACTCGAGCGCGAAACCGACGTGCGTGCGCGCGACGCCAAGCGCGGCCAAGCTCGCGATCACGTCCGGGTTCTCGACCAACTCGAGCGTGCGCACACCCTCGCCCTTGGCCGGCTTACCGTCGGCGCGCTGCCGCGGTCGATGGTCGCAAACGGCGGCCGCTGCGATCACGACCTCGACCGGCCGTTCTTCGAGCAAGAGACGGCAGGCATCGAGCATCTCTTGACCAGAAACAACGCGTAGCACTTCGATGCCATCGGGGTCCGGCAGGTCGACCGGACCGCTGACCACGGTCACATCACGGCCGCGCTGTGCCGCTGCCGAAGCCAGGGCGAAACCCATGCGGCCGCTGGAGGCGTTCGAGAAGAACCGCACATCGTCCAGGTGCTCCCGCGTCGGACCGGCGGTGATCAGCCACATATCTCACACGGTAACGCGAACGATTGCGCTGCGCGCTTCGTTCTGTGTCGGTCGCACCCAAGAACGCCGCCGACGCCAGGATCGGCGCGAGGAGAGACCGCCATGGACCTGATCGCCGCCAACTTGACCACGACAGAGGGGAAGACCTCCCTCGCGATGCCAATCCCGAATGACCCGGGGCTCTGATCAGCGTGTAGCTCTACGGTCAGTTCGCCGTGAGCGATCGGGTCACAGACTCTCTAGGGTGGGTGCTCAGCAACGGCGGGGCTATTGTGCTCGGAGGGCAGCGATAGCGCCGAATCCCCGGGTCGGCCTGCAATCCGGCACCGGACCGGACGTCCCAGGCCAGACCCGGCCCAGGCGGGCGAAAAGACCTGGCAGGGAGCCATTGACCAACGTAGAAACCCGCTTGCCAATGTTCTGTAACCACTTGCCCCTCAAACAGAAACCCCCTTTCGGACGCAGGTCTCGGACGCCGGCCAGCGTGGTGATGGCGCTGCTGCTTGCCGGCTGCTCCGCTGACGCTTACCGACTCGAGGCCGACCGCGCGGTCTACGAGATCTTATCGAGCAAGCGGGTTGCCGCCCTCGGCACGGATGTGGCACTGGTCGACTTCAGGGTCGAGGCGGCACAGAACAACTTGCGGAGCCGACTCCTGGAGCAGATCGCCCACGGCGACCTGCCGAAGGTCGAAGTCACGCTGGAGCGGGCCCTCGAAGTCGCCGCCGAGAACAGTCGTGACTTCCAGAACCAGAAGGAACGCCTCTACCTTGCGGCACTGTCCTTGACCGGACAGCGCAACCGCTACGACGTGATCTTCAGCGGCGGCAGCGGGGCGAGCCTCGACGGCACTGCAACGACAAGGGATCAAGCCCGCCTCGACAGCGATGTGAGCGCGTCTCGTATCCTCGCGACGGGCGCGAACGTCTTCGGCAGCTTCGTCAACAGCTTCTTCAAGACCTTCGTCTCCAGCGGCGGCTGGGATACGTCGAGCCTGCTGTCGTTGTCGATCACGCAACCGCTGCTGCGCGGGTTAGGGAGCGAAGTGACGCTCGAGCCCCTGACTCAGGCCGAGCGCAGCACCGTCTACGCGATCCGCACCTACGAGCGCTTCCGGCGCACGTTCTGCGTCTCGGTGATCTCCGAATACCTAGGCGTGCTGCAACAGCAGAACAATCTCAGCAACCAGAACGCCAGCTACGACAGCCTCCAGCGCAGCACACAGCGGAGTCTCTGGCTCGCCATGGCGGGACGAACGCCGAAGTTCGAAGTCGACCAAGCCGAGCAGCGCGAGTTCTCGGCCGAGGACCGACGCATCGCCGCCGACGCAAGCGTCAGGAGGCTGCTCGACCGATTCAAGGTGACGCTCGGGCTGCCGCTGGAAATCGACCTCATCCTCGACAGCGGTGTCCTGGCTGCGCTCGAAGGACTCGGCGTCGGTCACTTGTCGCTGTCCGAGGCCGAGGCAACGACGCTCGCCTTCGCGCGCCGGCTCGATTGGCAGAACGCCGTCGATCAGGTCGTCGATGCCGCACGCAAGACCCGCGTCGCGGCCGACGCACTGCGGTTGGGGCTGGACCTGTCGGGTGGGATCAGTGCCAGCAACAGCGACGAGAAGAAGCCCTGGACGCTCGACTTCTCGAAGATGGACTGGGACATCGGCCTCGAACTCGACTTGCCACTGAACCGCGTGCCGGAGCGCAACACCTACCGGCAAAGCCTGATCTCCCTCGACGCGGAACGCCGCGACTACTCGTTCCTCGAGGACTCGATCAAGCAGGCAGTGCGCAACGCGCTACGAGACGTGGATGCCGCTCACCGCAGCTATGAGATCCAGCAGAAGTCGGTGGCCCTGGCCAAGGATCGCGTCAACAGCACCAAGGCACTGGTCGAAGCTGCCCGGGCCATCACACGCGACTACCTCGAATCCGAGGATGACCTACTGGCGTCCCAGAACGCCCTAACCGGGTCACTGGTAAACTATGTCGTCAGCAAACTGAGCCTGCTGCGTGACCTCGAACTCCTGGATGTCGGCAGCAAGGGGCTCTCCATCGATCTCGAGGCATTGCGCCGCTGGGTTGTCGCGTCCCCAAAGATCGGCGCCAAGAAATCGGAGCCTGGAAAGAGCTCGGAAACACCAGAACGGAAACAGCTATGAGTCGCACCGCATTATCTCTGATCTCTGGCGCCGTTGTCATCGCGGCTGTGTGGTTTGGTCCGGCTCTGCTCGGCGGGACGGAGGCTGGCGGCCACGCCGCCGACCTCTTCCACGTCAAGCCCGGCCCGCTGCGCATCACCGTGACCGAATCAGCGGAGCTGTATGCCGGCAAGTCCACGACCCTGCGGTCACAGATCGAGGGACGCGCCGCGATCCTCTCGCTGATCACCGAGGGCGAGGAGGTCAAGAAGGGCGACAAGCTGGCTGAACTGGACGTCAGCTCGATCAAGGACCGCTTCGAAAACCAGGAGATCACGGTCTCGCGAGCAAAGGCGTCGTTCATCACGGCCGACAAGAACGTCGAGATCCAGAAGAACCAGAACGCCTCTGACCGCGAGGGGGCGGAGATGAACGTGCTGTTCGCCGAACTCGAGCTGGAGAAGTTCCTCGGCAAGGCGCGCACCGCGACGACCGTCAAGGGCAACCATGGCAACAGCACCAACGGGAACGGTTCCGACCAGAACACGCAGATGGGCGAGCTTGATCAGAAGCTCGTCAAGGCGCGCAACGACATCCGCCTCGCTGAGGAGGAGCTCAAGCGTGCAAAGGACCGACTCGACTGGACCGAGAAGCTGTTCGACAAGGAATACGTCACGAAGAACGACCTCGACGCCGACCGACTCAAGGTGTTGCAGTCCGAGAACCGCCTCGATCTATCGAAGAACGAACTCTACATCCTCGAGACATACACGCTGCCCAAGACCCGCAAAGAGCTGCAGCTCAAAGTCAAGGAATCCACTGCGGAACTGACCCGCACGAGACTGCGCGGCGAGGCCAAGCTCGCGACGCAAGTCGCCGACCTCGAGTCGAAGACGCAACAGCTGAGTTTGGAGCGGGCGCGCCTGACCAAGTACCGCGAGCAGATCGCCGCCAGCATCATCCGGGCCCCGACCGACGGCCTCGTCGTCTATGCGCAGGTCGGCGACCGCCGCCGCAGCAACCGCGAGCCGATCGATGTCGGCACCGAGGTCCGCGAGTCGCAGTCGCTGATCATCCTGCCCGACCTGACGACCATGAAGGTCAAGACGAGCATCCACGAGGCGCACGTCGACAAGGTGTCCTATGCACTTCGCCAGGCGAAGGGCGGACCGGGCCCGGCCGTGACGATGAAGATCGATGCCCTGCCGAACCGGGTGTTCTTCGGACGCGTGACCCGCGTCGCCGTCGTTCCGGACTCGAACAGTTCGTGGTTCAGCTCCGATGTGCGTCTGTACTCGACGCGTATCGAACTCGAGGGCAACACTGACGAGCTCAGGCCGGGCCAGTCGGCCTCCGTCGAAATCGAGGTTGCGCACCTCAAGAACGTGCTCACGGTGCCCGTCCAGGCCGTGCACCGAACCGGGCGCGTCCTCTACGTCTGGATGCGTCGCGACGGTGTTGCCACGGCCGTGCCCGTCGAAACCGGCATGGCGAGCGACCAGTTCGTCGTCGTCGTGGAGGGCGTTGCCGCGGGCGATGTGATCTACCTGTCACGCCCCGACGGCGCGGTCGAGCCAGCTTTCAAGGCGCTCAACGCCAAGCGCGAGACCGAAACCAAGGAGAACGAAGCCAAACAACGTTCCAGCGCACCGATCAACGTGAACACGCAGCGGCCGGAGCGTGGCCCTGCCAATGCTGGCGTCCCGACACGCGGTGCACGTGGTGAGCGGAGGGGCTCGCGTGGCGGTGAGCGCGCTGCACGTGGCGGTGAGGGCGCTGCACGTGGCGGCCGTCAAGGCGGCAGTCGTTCTGGCGGAGGGCGCCGCGGCGGCATGTCTCCGGAGCAGCGCGCACAATCGACCGCCTTCTTCGCAGCGGCCAAGAAGCGCTTTCCGGCTATGACCGATGCTCGCGCGCTGTTCAGCGACGCAGAACTGCGCAAGAAGGTGTTGGGCGACCCGCAGCTCAACAAGGAGTTTCCTGAGGTCATCAAGCGCTACAAGCAGATGATGGAACGCTTCGGTAACCGGGCCGGCGGTCAGCGTGGCGCTGGTAACCGTGGCGGCGAGCGTGGCGCTGGTAACCGTGGCGGCAATCGTGGCGGGGGCGAACGGCGTTGACCCACGCCGCCTCTCCCCTTGAAGGGGACGACGAGTCCGAGATCCTCGTAAAGCTCGACGGCGTCGAGCGCCACTACCAGATGGGCACCAGCACCGTCCGGGCGCTGGACGGCGTCGACCTCGAGATCCGACGGGGCGACCACTGGGCCATCATGGGCCGCTCGGGCTCGGGCAAGTCGACGATGCTCAACCTACTCGGGTGCCTCGACCGCCCCACCGGCGGCGAGTACTACCTCGGTGGCACCCCGGTCAGCACACTCGACGATGACGCACTCTCCGAGATCCGCGGCGAACGCATCGGCTTCGTGTTCCAGTCGTTCAACTTGATCCCACAGCTGACCGTGCTGGAGAACCTCGAGGTGCCTTTGTTCTACCAGGGTGGAGCACCCGCGGTCGCCCGCAAACGCGCTGAGGAACTCGCCGCGCGCGTTGGCCTCGACGACCGGCTCGACCACCGACCGCCCGAACTCTCCGGCGGCCAGCAGCAGCGGGTCGCGATCGCCAGGTCGCTCATAAACGACCCACTGATCGTGCTCGCCGACGAGGCAACCGGCAATCTCGACTCCAACACCGAGATGGAGATTCTCGAACTGCTCGACGACCTCGCCAAGGAAGGCAAGACGATCATTCTCGTGACCCACGCCGAAGAGGTCGCGGAACGCGCACGCAAGATCCTGATTCTTGTCGACGGCAAGGTCGATCGCATCATCGAGAACAGCGACCACAGCGTTGCCGCGAGTAAAAACTGATGTTCCATGGTCCGCTCGGTCGCACGATTCGCCTCGGCATCACGAACCTGAAGCTGCACCTGCTGCGCTCGATCCTCACGGGGCTCGGCATTCTGTTCGGCGTGGCTGCAGTGATCCTCATGCTCGCGATCACCGAGGGCAAGAGCGAGACGGCGCTGCGTCAGTTCCGCGAGCTCGGCTCGAACACGATCGTAATCGTGACCAAGAAGCCTCCCGAGATGGAGGAGGAACAGCAGTCGGCGAGCTTCTTCAGCGTGCAGGACTACGGCATCGAGTACGCCGACTGCGACGCCATTGTCAAAACCCTGCCCGCGGTCAAGGTCGTGGTACCGGTGCGTACCATTCCCAAGCTGGCGCGTCGCGGGCCACGCACAGCGAGCGTGCCCGTGTTCGGCACCGTGCCCGGCTACGACGGCATCGCCGGCCTTGTCCTGCGCGAAGGACGCTTCCTCGCGCGCCGCGACCTCGAGCGCAAGAACAACTACGCCGTGCTGGGTGCAAAGATCGCTCGCACCCTCTTTCCCTTCGAGACCCCGGTCGGCAAGACCATTCGACTCGGCACGGAGTCGTTCCGCGTCGTCGGTGTGCTCAGCAGTCCCGACCAGGCCTCCTCGTCGCAAGCCGCGACCCTGGCCGCGGATGCCGTGCTCGTGCCGGTCTCAGCAGCGCGAGCCTTCTTTGGCGAGACGACCACCAAGACCACCGGCGGTGCACGCGAGATCGAAGCGATCGAGCTGCACACCGTGCGGATCGAGGTAGAAGGCACCCAGGAGGAGCTCAACGCGAACGTGCTGGCCACAGCGCGTGCGCTGCGAACGCTGATGAAGGGGCGCCACAAGAAGAAGGAGGACTACCAGATCATAGTGCCGCTCGAGCTCTTGCAGCAGCAGGAGGAGCAGGCGCGCAACTGGCAGATCGTGCTCGGCTTCATCGCCGGTATCTCACTCGTCATCGGCGGCATCGGCATCATGAACGTCATGCTCGCCACGGTGACCGAGCGCACGCGCGAGATCGGCATCCGGCGCGCCCTCGGCGCCAAGCGGAAACACATCGTCGCACAGTTCCTCGTCGAGACGATCGTGCTGTCGTGCGGCGGCGGGCTGGCCGGCGTCCTGGTCGGAGTCGGTGGCGCAACGCTGATCGACTACGCTCGCGACGACGTCGAGGCGATCATCCGCTGGGAGTTCGCCCTGCTCGCGTTCTCGGTCTCGGCCTTGGTGGGAATGGTGTTCGGCGTCTACCCGGCTTGGCGGGCGGCGCAAATGGACCCGGTCGAGGCGTTGCGCCACGAATAGTCCGGGCATCCAGGACGTGCAAGCCCAACGCGGCAGCAAGGACAGCAGCTCCGCGTCATGCACGGCAACACCGTGAGCGCCCCGCCGCACAACCTCGATTCGCCGCCTGGGCCCAGCGTCATCGTCGACGGCGACGAGTACCTGTACTTCGGTGGTACCGGCTACCTCGGCCTACAGCGGCACCCGGAGGTGATCCGAGCCGCCAAGGACGCCGTGGAACAGTTCGGAATCCACACGGCCACCTCTCGCACGAACTGCGTGTGCCCCGCGTTGGTGACTGCCGAAGCCGCAGTTGCTGACTACTTCGGTACCGAAACGGCGCTCTTGCTACCCTCCGGCTACGCCAGCGCGCAGGCCGTGGTCCAGGCGGTGGCGAATGACTACGACGCCTTCTTTCTCGACGCGGATGCTCACTACGCACTGCACGATGCTGCAGCTCTTGCGGGCAGACCCACGCACGCTTTCGCCAGTCGCGACGCGCGCGCCTTGGAGGAGAGTCTGCAACGAAACCTCTCGCCGAACGAAAGGCCGTTGGTCCTGACCGATGGAGTCTTCGCCAGTTCCGGTTGGTTGGCCCCGGTTCGAGACTACGTGCGCTGCCTCGCCGCCTGGCCAGGAGCGGGCCTAGTTCTCGACGATGCGCACGGTGTCGGCTGCCTTGGCGACAACGGACGTGGCGTGCTGGATCATGCCGAGTGCATGACCCGGGCCAACGTGCTCGACCAGGACGGCGTGTACCTCTATTGGTGTGCAACTGCCAGCAAAGCGCTCGGCGGCTACGGCGGCATCGTGGCCGGTGACGCGGGCTTTGTGGGGCGAGTGCGGCATGCTTCACACTGGCATGACGGCGCCACACCGCTTCCAGCAGCGATGGCCGCCGCCACGGCACGATCCGTTGCCCTTGCTGAGGATCCGACGCTCCGCAGCAACCTAAAGCAGAACGTCATACGAGTGCGCGACGGGCTGCGCGATCTCGGCTTATCGGTGCCACAGCTACCCTCGCCAATCGTCGGCCTCTCCACCGAGGAACCACGCGCAATGAAGACGCTGCACGCGGACCTTCTCCGCCGTGGCGTGCTCGTGCCCCTACTCAGTAGCTACAGCGGGGTCGACCCCGGTGGCGTGTTACGCATCACCGTCTTCGCCGATCACACCACAGCGATGATCGATCGACTCTTGGACGAGTTGCGGGCCCTCATCTGAGCTGAGATCGGAAATCGGTGTGGACCGCCGGGCTACGCCCGGCCGTCCATACGGATTACTCGCGGGCTTCGAGCGGCGGCTGAAATGGGGCGCCCGCCGCACATGCCCCTACGACGAGAACCTGCCGCGCGGTGTTCCGCAATTCCCCTTATCCTCCCCTTATCCTCCCCTTATCCGATCGTCTCAAAAAAGCCCGAGGGTCCACCCCGTGCCCCCGAGGCCCCGAGCACCGTGCCCGGAACCCCGCGGCGTGAACCCCCGTGCGAGTTTCTTTTGGGCGTCCCAGGGTCTGCCGAACTGCGACTCGACCGGGCCCGCCTCAGACAATCTGTCGCCTCTGGGTCCTGCTCACGTGGTTTGGTCACGGCGGTTGCAGGCTAGAGGCAGGAGAACGAGGCGCGACAGGCAAGGGCCTTCGCACCGACCGCATGTAGAAAACGTGTGGTATCAGGTTTCGCGGAAAGCACCGAAAAGCTGCATGTTGATGGAACCTGCCGGGGGAGCGACACAAGGGCCTGTCGCTGCATCGGTTAGGACGATCGAACAGAGTGGTCCTGCTCCGGCGGTGCGAGGCCACCGGCTTGTCCATGACCACTGGATGCGACCACACGTTCAACTCCCGCCGGACAGGAGACTCAGGGCCGGACTTCCCCTCCTTCGGAAGCTGCGAAGGAATCGCAATGGGTCCTCGAGTCGGATGGCCGCTGGCAGCAGGTGTGGCACCTGCCAGCCAACGCTGCGCCACAGCGGCAACACGGCGAGCTTCACCCAGCAGAGACCAAACTGACGCGCGCCGCAGGCTGAGAGGTCCAGCAGCCCGGCACGCCCGGCCCATGAGGATCCGGTATGCCAACCACGACCGTCGAGGCCAGCAACGCCGGCCCGCACCGAAGGCTCGTTGCCGCAGCTCTTGCCCGCCGTGCAGAGGGCGGATTGGCGAACTGACCGTATCCTGTTCGCCATGGACACGCATACCGCCCACATGCGGATCGTGCTCGTGAGGCCGCAGCTCGGCGAGAACGTGGGCTTCGTCGCTCGGCTCATCAAGAACTTCGCGGTCGGCGAGCTCGCTCTCGTCGCGCCGGTGTCCGGGTGGCGCGATGGAGCGCTGCGCACCGCGTCGATGTGCCCGCAGGTTGTCGAGGCGGCACGTGAGTTCGATGTTGTTGCGGACGCGATCGCAGACCGTTCGCGCGTTGTCGGTTTCACGGCGCGCGCCGGCAGTGAACGAAGCGTCACGCCACTCGAGAATCTCGAGCCCAGTGACGGGTCGACGGCGCTCGTGTTCGGCAACGAACGCACCGGGTTGTCACAGGAGGAGAGCACACACTGCACCGAGCTCGTGCGCATCGACGCACCGGGCTTGAGTTCGCTCAACCTGTCACACGCAGTCGGGCTCGCCCTGTGGGAGTGGCGACGAAGCCCGCCGACCGCGACCGAGCCGCCGGTCGGACTTGCGAGCGCCAGCGACAAGGAGCGCTTCATCGCGCAGGCGACCGAAGTGCTGGCCTCGCTCGGGTTTCGTGTCGGCGACCCGCACTTTGCAGGCATGGTCGATCGGCTCGTGCGCGGCGCCAGGCTGCAGACTCGCGACCTCAGAATGCTGCACCGCCTAGTCACGCACGCCGCGTGGCTTCGCGATGGCGGCCCCGAAACAACAGAGGCTCGCTGAGACGCGCACCATCTCTCGACCTCAGCAAGGACACACGGTGGGCGGTGCCCGACGCGACAGCGAGCAGCATGGGGCCGCTCTTCCGCGACGGGCGCAATGGCAAGCTGTAGGGTCCGCGCCAGCATATTGCTGCCGATCCCGAACAACCCCGACCCCGACCTCGTAAGAGCAACCCGCCGCGGTGACCGCGGTGCGTTTCTCGAACTCGTGCAACGCCACGCACCGGCCGTGCGTGCGATCGTCGAGGCGCGCATGCCAGGAAGCGACGCGATCGACGACGAGACCGTCGCGGCCTTCCAACGCATTCACAAGACGCTCGTGGTCGTGCGGGACCTGACCTGGTTCCACCTCTTCGCCATTCGCACCGCGCAGACCTATCTCGACTCGCGGCGCTACCGACACGACGACCCCGGACCGGCGGCTGCGCCATGGTTCGCGCCGCTGACGCTCGGTCAGCGAGAGGCGCTGTTCCTAGTCGAACGCTGCGGCCCGCAGCCACGGTTCCCGCCGATCGAGTATCTCGGCATCGGTGAAACCGCTTTCGAGGCCCGCCTCGAGCGCGGCCAAGCCATACGTGCCAAGGCCGGAGAATGGGGCGACGCAGGGCTGATGGATCAGGGCAATATCGACTCGATCGTAGCGCGCGTCGACGAGGCGCTCGGCGCGGCAGCGACACCCAAGGAGCGGCGCAACATCAGGCGCATGCCGCTGTCGCTCGCCTTCGTCCTGGCGGTCGCCGTCGCAGGGCTACTGGCCGCGTTGCTGTTTCGGCCGCGGTAACGACCGGCGAGCATGCTACGCGACGATCGTGCGGTAGCCGACCAGAACGATCTCGCTGAACCACTCCTCGGTGCGACCACCCTTCCCCGCGAGCACGAGGCGCATCGTCGCGCCGTCCACGGCCTGCGGCAGAAACGGCGGGTAGCCGTAGGCCAACAGATACCATGACGCGGCGAGGCCACCCACCAGCAGGTTGAAGTCACGGAACGGGGCAATGCGCACGAACTGATGCAGGAGCATGGCGGCCTGCCCGACCGGGTGCAGCGCGTCGAACAGCGGCAGCCGCACGAGGTAGCCGCATTCGCGGTGAAACCTCGCGAGCTGACCCTTCAACTCCGCCGGTTGCGGGTAGTCGATGCCAAGCAAGATCTCCCATGGATCGGCGGCGCGCAGCGTCGTATTGGCGAGGCCAAACAGATCGGCGGTGAGTAGATCGTACAGCTGCACCATCGCCTTACCGTTGGGCAGCATGCCGTACTCGGCCCGGGTCTCGAGGTGGTCGATCGCCGCACGCATTCCGCGGATCAACCCGTGCTCGGGCTGACCGGGAAGAAAGCGGCCGGAGGTTGCCTGCAGACACGCTTCCACGTCGCACTCGGTGACGTGGACGCCGCGACCGCCGAGCGCGCCGATGATCCAACGCACATCCCGCCTCTGCCGTGACTCCATGAGGCGCTGCCCGCGCAGACCGCCGGCGATGACACGCTCCGCGAGCATGACATCCAGTTGATCGGCCGTGTTCGATCCGGACACAGGGACCATGGCTAGTCCTCGAACTCCGAAGACGCGACGTCTCCGATCGCTGCGTCTGGAATCACGCACGAACGCTGAGAGAGGCCCGAGACGACGAGGCTCGTTCGCGTCGAACCCGGTTCCTCGATCGCCTTGCCGGCGCGCAGAAGGTTGGCGTGCCAGAGCAGGTCGCCGGACCCATCTTGGTCCTGGTGGCGAAACGGTAGGCTGGGAGTGTCTTCGGTCATTGGGAGGCTGTCTAGAAGCTTACTTCACGCCCACGCGCCGCAGCGCCGAACGATCGAGCGGACCTCCCTGACCCCGCCACCCCACGGCAAACCCGGCGGCCTCCAGGACCGTTTCAAGTTCGGCAAGTCGCCCCCGCGCTCTGAGGCGGAGTCACTTCGAGCGGAAGCGCTCCGGTAGCAGGAGGTCGAGACGCTGCCGCGCCTCGGCCGAAATGCAGTCCGGGGCCGTCATGATGGCGTGCTCCATGGCGCTCTTGCAGGAGCACGTTCGCGCGTCCGGCAAGCGGGACGCGAGCTCGCCGATGACCTGTTTGGCGGTGGCGACGTTCTCGCGAATCACGACGAGGACTGCTTCGACGCTGACGTCCTCCTCACTCTCGTGCCAACAGTCGTAGTCGGTGGCGAGCGCGAGCGTCGAGTAGCAGATCCCTGCCTCGCGAGCGAGCCGTGCTTCCTGCAGGTTGGTCATGCCGATGACCGAGGCATCCCAGCTACGGTAGAGACGTGACTCGGCGCGCGTCGAGAACTGCGGCCCTTCCATGCAAACGTAGGTGCCCCCTTGGTGCACGGTGGCCCCGGCCGCGACGGCTGCCCCATGGACGTCGGATGCCAGGTCACCGCAGACCGGGTCGGCGAAGTGCACGTGGGCGGCGACCCCATCACCGAAGAACGTGTCGGGACGGTGGCGCGTCCGATCGATGAACTGATCCACTACCACGAGGTGCCCGGGCACGATCTCCTCGCGCATGCTGCCGACCGCGGACACGGCGAGGATCGCCTCGACGCCGAGCTCCTTGAGCGCCCAGATATTGGCACGAAAGGGCAGCTCCGTCGGCATGAGCCGATGTCCACGCCCGTGCCGCGGCAGGAACACGAGCTCACAGTCGCCGAGTTGCCCGCGCACCAGTGCATCCGACGGCTCGCCGAACGGCGTCTCGACCACAACCTCCTCGACCTCGGTCAACCCCTCGATCTCATAGAGGCCACTGCCGCCGATCACTCCGAGTCTCTTCATGCGCGGCAGCGTACAATCCGCCCCTGACCAGGAAAGACTCCATGAAAGACTCCCTGAAAGAACGTCTCCAGCACGAGCTCGCCGAGATCCGGGAAGCGGGCCTCTACAAGGAGGAACGGATCCTCGAGGGCCCCCAGGGCGCCTCGATCCGAGTGCCGCAAGGGCCCTCCTCGTCCTCGAGAGAGGTGCTGAACTTTTGCGCCAACAACTACCTCGGCCTGTCGAACAACGAGACCCTCAAGGAGGCCGCCAAGCGCGGCATCGACGATTTCGGCTTCGGGCTGTCGTCGGTGCGCTTCATCTGCGGCACTCAGACCATCCACAAGGAGCTCGAACGCAAGGTCTCGGCCTTCCTCGGCACAGAGGACACGATCCTCTACACCTCGTGCTTCGACGCCAACGGCGGGCTGTTCGAGACGGTACTCGGGCCCGAGGACGCGATCATCTCGGATCAACTCAACCACGCCTCGATCATCGATGGCGTGCGCCTATGCAAGGCGCAGCGCTACCGCTACGCGAACAGCGACATGGCGGATCTGGAACGGTGCCTGGTCGAGGCCAAGGATGCGCGCACTCGCATGATCGCCACCGACGGCGTGTTCTCGATGGACGGCTTCGTCGCCAAGCTCGACCAGATCCGTGCACTCGCCGACAAGCACGATGCCCTGGTCATGGTCGACGATTCGCACGCCACCGGTTTTTTCGGCAAGACTGGCCGCGGCAGCATCGAGCACTGCGACGTCATTGGACGTGTGGACGTGATCACCTCCACCCTCGGCAAAGCCATGGGCGGCGCCTCCGGCGGCTTCACTTCGGGTCGCGCCGAGATCGTCGAGATGCTCCGCCAACGCTCACGGCCCTATCTCTTCAGCAACCCCCTGCCGCCGGCCCTCGTCGCGGCGAGCATCGCCTGCATCGACATGCTCAGCCAGACAACGACGCTGCGCGACAAGCTCGAGGCGAACACTGCCTGGTTCCGCGCCGCGATGACGCAGGCTGGCTTCGCGATCAAGGAAGGCGTCCACCCGATCGTCCCGATCATGCTCGGCGACGCCCGCCTGGCCGCGGAAATGGCCACAAAGCTCCTGGAAGAAGGCATCTACGTGATCGGCTTCTCCTTCCCGGTGGTCCCCAAGGGCGAGGCTCGCATCCGTGTGCAGGTCAGCGCTGCACACGAGCAGCATCACCTCGAACAGGCGGTCGCAGCGTTCACCAAAGTCGGGCGTGGGCTTGGAGTTGTGTCCTGACTGTGTCTACTCGACCAGAGAAATGGTCGTGATTCTCTGCCAACCCGCCCAGACCCCTTGCGCTCGAGGCCCCTATCCGGACGATAGAAGCCTGCAGGGCACCCGCACGGCGGTGGGCCCCGCCCTTCTTCGAAGAAAGGACACCGAGAACCCTATGTGGAAGCACCTCCTACATCTCGGCGCCACGGCTGCTGCGCTCGCCATCATGGGAGCCCCCGCCGGCGCCGCTCCGCAGTGATGAAGCGGTCCGTCCGCTGGAGCCGGAGCTGGAGCAGGTGCTTCAAGTAGCGGTCCCGGTGGAGTTGGCGCAGGTGGCGCTGGCGCAACTGGAGGTGGAGCTGGAGCCCGTGGTGGTGCTGGCGGTCGTGCAGGCGGGATGGCCGTCAACTACGAGCGCGGCGCAACCAGCAAGAAGCGGCTGAGCATCCGATGGTCGACCCCGGTCCCAACAGGCGAAGAAGCTCTGGACTTCCAGACCTCGCTCAAGGAAATCCGCGGCAATGACCCGCGTCCGCTGCTCGTGCTGCGCGACTGCGATCGTTGCAACGGCAAGGACGACGCGCTGCTGAGCAAGACGCTCAACAACGAGCGCACGCAGCTCTACACGCAGTGGTTCCACTGCGTGAAGCTCGACCGTCAGGTCGTCGAGAAGAGCCACCCGTGGCACGCGCTGTTTGCTGGCAAGAAGCCACCCCACCTGTTCCTGACGTCATGGGACGGCAAGAAGGTGGTCGTACTGCCAGGGACCCAGACGCAGAAGGACCTCTGGGGCGTCCTGCAGCGCATCCTCAAGGTCGACTACAAGAAGGTCGCGAAGCCCGCTGTCCGTAGCTGGCAACGCGTTCTGGACAGCTACGACACACTCGACTCACGCCAGAAAGAGCTCGAGCGCCAGCTGGACATGCAACTCGTTGCCAAGAACAAGCAGCGCATAGCACGCATCCAGAAGCGGTTGAGCAAGCTGGCCAACGATCGCAAGGCGAATGAAGCCAAGGAAAAAGCCGTCATGAACCTGGTCCTCCGGCACGCGCCGAAGGCCAAGACGGTTGAAGACTTTGATAACGATGCGGCCGGCCAGACCGAAGCCGATTCCGGCAGCAAACTGCTCGACCGAATCCGCAAGGACAAGAAGACGAAGGGCGCCGGCAGTAGCAACTGATCAGCCACTCCGTCTAAGAGTTCATCGAGAAGCGCTGGAGGCGAAAGCACGCCGCCAGCGCTTTTTCGTTGGCAACCGCTGCCGCACGTCGACGCACGGAATCAGACCGCGAACGCCAGCAACACAACACCGAGCAACAGTCGGTAGATCACGAACGGCGTCATGCCCATGCGCTCGACGAGGCGCAGGAAGACCTCGATGCAGAGGTAGGCGCTTACCCCCGATACGGCGATGCCGACCAGCATCGGCAGCCACTCGATCGGTGTGCCGCCCTCGATGACACCCTTGGTCGCGAGCGTTCCCGCCGCGAGGATCGTCGGGATCGACAATAGGAACGAGAAGCGTGCGCTCGCGGTCCTAGTCAAGCCGACGAGGAGCCCGGTCGTCATCGTCACTCCCGACCGCGAGGTTCCGGGAATCAGGGCGAGCGCCTGCGCCAACGCTATGGCAAGGACGTCCGACCAGCGCATCTGGCTCTCACCACGCTCGCGCTTGCCGAGTCCGTCCGCTAACCACAGCAGGAGTCCAAACACGACCTGCGTCAGGGCGATGACGAGGACCGTCCGTAGGTCGGCGACCAGGTCCTTGATCACCAGGCCCGCGAACACGATCGGCAGCGTCCCAACGACGACGAACCAGCCCAGCCGAGCGTCCTGGCTCCTTGGTCTCTTGAAGAACGCACCGGCGATGATGGCCACCTCCTTGCGGAAGTAGAGCAGCACCGCCGCCAAGCTGCCGACGTGCACGGCAACGTCGAAGGCCAGGTCATCGGCGCCACTCCAACCAAACTCGCGCACGAGGATCAGGTGGGCCGAACTCGAGATCGGTAGAAACTCAGTGAGCCCCTGCACGATCGCGAGCACCGCTGCCTGAATCAGGTCCAACATTCCCCTCCCTATCGGCTTCCAGCGCCTCCATGCCACCTGAAGTCCATGACACCTGAAGAGCGGTCGAACTCGCGCCAACCTGGAGTCCTGTTCGGCCCGGGGAAGGCAACCCGGACACGAGAAAACCCTATCCCCTCGGTGCCCAGCTGCCTCCTCGGGAATCTACCGGCGCAGCCGCCCCACCCCGACGGGACATCACGCTCCGGACCGACAACAACACGCTCGACGTCCGCTGCACGAAGGGCCGATCCACGCGAGCCAGGCTCGCTATCGTGAGGGCGTCGCAAGCTCCAGCTTGCGGCGCTTCTCCCGATCATGGCCGCTCCCCGAACCATCCTGCACGCCGACATGGACGCGTTCTACGCGGCCGTCGAACAGCGCGATGATCCCTCACTGAAAGGCAAGCCCGTCATCGTCGGCGGTCTCGGCAAGCGCGGCGTAGTGTCGACGGCCTCGTACGAGGCGCGCAAGTTCGGTGTGCACTCGGCGCTTCCGACCGCGATCGCCCGCAGTCGCTGCCCGGACGGCATCTACCTGCCCGTTCGGATGAGCGTCTACGCCGGGGTCTCCGCCCAGATCCGCGAGGCGTTCGAGGAGTTCACACCGCTGATCGAACCATTGTCACTCGATGAGGCCTTCCTCGATGTCACCGGCAGCGAACTGCTGTTCGGCAGCGGAGAAGAGACCGCGCGCTTGCTGCAAGCCAAGGTCTTAGAGCGTACGCGACTCACGATCTCGATCGGCGTAGCAGCATCGAAGTTCGTCGCCAAGGTGGCATCCGACCTCGACAAACCGAACGGTATCGTCGTCGTGCCACCCGGGACGGAAGTTGAATTTCTCGCACCGCTGCCTGTGTCTCGCCTTTGGGGTGCCGGCAAGGTCACGCAGGGGCGCTTGGCCGCGCTCGGGCTGCGCACGATCCAGGACGTCCAACAACTGTCCCGCAAGACCTTGGTGGCACAGTTCGGCGAGGCCTTCGGGACACACTTCTTCGAGATCGCCAACGGCCGCGACTTGCGGTCGGTCGTCCCCGATCGCGGCGCGAAGTCGATCAGCCACGAGGTGACCTTCGAGACCGACCTCATCGACACGGACCACTGCCACGCGATCCTGCTGCAACTTGCCGAGGGCGTCGGCCGCCGGCTGCGCCGGGCGGAGCTGCTCGGTGGGACCGTCAAGCTGAAGCTGCGCTTTCCGCCGTTCAAGACGCTAAGCCGACAGATCAAGCTGGCGACGCCGACCGACGACGACCGAGTCATCCACCAAAGTGCTGTCACCCTCTTTGACGCGGCGAGGAGCGGAGAACCCGTACGCCTCCTAGGCGTCGGCGTCGCCAACCTCGTGCGTGAGCACGAGGCCGGCCAGCCCGGTCTGTTCGACGCTGACCGAGGCAAGGCAAAACGTGCCTTGCGCGCGATGGACGACATTCGCGACCGTTTCGGCGATGGTTCGATCGGGCACGGTGGCTCTAGAGCTGAGTGAACTCGGTCACGAGCGCAACGCCTGGAGCAAGGAAGCCGCGGGTGCTTCGCGCAACCCCACCAACGCCGTACAGCAACGCCGCTTGGGGCCCACCGTGGTTGCCAATGGACGTGCCGAGCGTGATGTCCATGCCGTTCGAGAACCGCAACGGCACCTTCTTGGTCGCGTCGATGACCATCCACTGTGCGAACAGGCGTAGCCCGGCCAGCCGCGGGTCCTTGGGGATCAAGAAGGTCAACTTCGCACCCCCCGTGCTGAGCGTAGTTGTCGGCAAGAGGATGTCCTGACTCGCCAAGACCGAGCAGCCGGTCATGCCGAACGGACTCAGGTCGAACGGGAGCTTGAGCGGCCCCCACTTGGTGTTGCTGCCACCAAGGACGCCGACAGCAGCCGAGTTCTGCGGCCCACCGAACAGCACCAGTTCCAGCGGTCGTTGGTTCCCCGGGTTCGACGGGATCGCGTAGCCACGGTTCTCGCTGAGCGCGCATGACACACCGTACGGTGACCACTTGCCGGCATCGAGGTTCTTGCGCACGGCATCGACGGCGTATCCAAAGGAACGACCCGTCGATGCATAGGAGAAGTGATCGATCGCGAGCCCTAGGCCGAGATAGGTAAATGGCCGCGCCAGCTTGAACCGCACCAGGAACTTCTCCGGAGGAGCCAGCGTGCTGGGCAACGCGGGCCAGTTCACGGTGGCGTTGAACACCGAGGTCAACTCGTTCAGTTGACCACCAGGCGGCAGATACAGCGTCGCCGGGTTCCTTGCATCGCCAAAGTAGTTCGCCATCCGGACCTGCCAGTTGCCGCTCGCGCGCGTCAACGTGAGGAGCAAGTAGGCGTGACCATCTCGGCGATATGCGATCTCGGTGATCTTCCCGAACTTCTTGAGCCCATAGAGCATGGCGAGGTCGAAGTACTGTGTGCAACGAACCCTCTGGAAGCCGAACGGGATGAGTTCGAGTCCTGGCGCCTCCGTCGTCTCGTACTCGACCGGGACGACTGCAGTCGTCTGCGCGGGGAGCGAAACCACGAACAGGCACGATGCCGCGACGATGGGCTTGAGCATGC
>NYZE01000126.1 GCA_002685965.1 Planctomycetota bacterium
GCTGTTCAGCTCACCGAAGGTGACGTTGCCCTGCGGATCGACGTGGCGACCCCAGAAGTCGTTGTCGTCGAGTTCGTCCTCGAACACCTTCGGTCCAGGCGCACCGCCAGCGGTCGGCCCAGAGCTGCTACTGCCAGGACCGCCAACGCCGTTCTCGGGCGTAGTCTTCTTGCTGTAGTAGTCGGGGTCACCCGTCGTGGCCTGGCTACCACCGCCGCCGCCCGAGCCTTTGCTCCCTTGGCATGACAATCTACCGCCGACGCCACCGCGATTCGGACGCTGGTTCGGACCGTAGCCGTGCTCGCCCTGCTGCGTCGACGAGGTGACGGACTGGCTGGCCTTGCCGCCATTACCACCAGTGCAGACGCCGATGCCACCGGCCGTCGGGAAGTTGGCAGCGTTCAAGGTGTCGACCTGGCCGCCGTCACCGCCGTTCACGTGCAGGTGACCGTCGACGAGGACCTCGCCCGTCGCGAGCCAAACCATCGGGTTGGTACCGACACCGCGAACCGTAACGCCCTTGGGGATTTCGATGTTGTGGAAGCTGAAGACGCCGCCGGTGACCGCGATGGGCGGACCATTCCTCGGTACGACCGTCGTGAAATCGGTGCTGAGGATGACCTCCTTGGTCGTCGGTCCGTAGTCGAACGGGGTCTGCAGTCCCTGGAAGTCGAATGCTGCACGGACAACGCCATCGGTGACAGTCGCAACCGGATCACGGAACGCCGCCTCCGGATCCGCCAGATCATTGGTCTCGAAGTCCATGATCACGGCGTCCCACTGTGCCTCGTAAGCCGTCTCCGTCTTGAAGGCGCCGATGATCCGATTGTAGGAGGCGTCCTTGACGTTCGACTCGCCAGAGATGTCCTGTAACTCGGCCTCGATGATGATGCGCACGTCGGCGCTGTTCGGCAGCACGCCATCGGGCCGCAGCACGACGGTCGCCCCGGTGAGGTCATTGCGCGGCATCTCGACATCGGTCGGAATCCAACGGCGCTTGCCCAGTTCGACGTCATCGTATTCGATGAAGATCTTGCCCTTGTTGCGGCGCAGACCCTGACGTGGGTCAAGGTCCTGGCGCAGGGGCACGTTCGTGGAGTGCGGGTTGAGCGGCTGGTTGAAGTCGATCCTCAACTCCACCGGCACACCACCCATCCGGTTCAGCGAGACTCGAGTTCCCACCAACGGACCGATCTGGAGGTTGCTGACCCGCGGGCCACCGATCTCACGGTCGAGGAACAACTCCTGCGGCGTCGAGCCGGAGGCCGTCTGGAACTCGAGCGTTTGAATCGGCGAGTTGACCGACAGGGGCCGGCCGGTCTTGTCGCGCAGCGTCGGGTTGGCCTGGTTGGTCGTCCCGATCAGGCTGACCCGGTAGCGCCGCGCAGGCTTGAAGCCACCGTTACTGTAGGTGTCATTGCTCGGCAGGCGCGGGATGAACTCGAGGATCCGCTGATCCTCGACGTCGTCGGTGTTCTTGCCGTACTGGAACTTCCCAACCACTTGCTCGGACAGCGGGTTGCCTTGTGCGTCGAACACAAAGAACGCAACCGAGTTGAAGTTGGCGGTTGTGAGATCGATCTCGTTCGTGAAGGTGATCTGCACCTTCTGATTGAGAAAGATCCGACCATTGTTGGCAGGCTCCGTCTTCAGCACGATGAACGGGGTGCTGAGGTCGCCGGATTTCGTGCAGCCGGCAAAGAATGCGGGCAGAGCCAACGCCACGAGCAACGGAAACGCGAGTTTGCGCTTGGCCATTCCAGTCATTTGAGTCTCTTGCGGAGGATCAGGGGGTCAGGGTTCCGGAGAGGGCTCCGGGTTAGGCTCCGGACGAACAGTTCCGGATCGGGGGGTACGGACCAGAAGCCGCCCGAACGGTTGGGCGGTGAAAAAATCGGCAACACAAAGGCCATCGGAGGCCTGGATGCCAGCCTGGGCAACAAGCTGGTAGAGCCGTGGACAATCGAAGTATAGATCACCAGCCGCGCATGCTCCGTCACGATGGACGGAACGCTTGGACAGAGTAATGACTTGCTTCGATGCCACTGGAAGATGCGCTATCGCTTGTCGATCTTGTAGGTCAACGAGAAGGAGTCGATCTTGGCCGCTGCCGGCGGGTCGACCTTGGTGTTGTTGAGCATGATGAAGCGCCAGTTGATGAGCCTCACCATCTGAGGCGTCATCACCTTGCCCTTGATCGTGTACTTCTTGAGGATCTCGGAGTCGTAAAGCTCATTGGGATCGGACAAGTAATCGGTCAGGTAGACCGTGTTGAGGTGATTGCCCCAATCGCGGAAACCGGCGTCGTAGAAACGGATGTGCGCGTCGCCGGCATAGCCTGGATCGAAAGCCTTGCCCTTGCCAGTGAACACATCGGCGCCACGATACTCGGCGACCAGCTTCGTGCCGCTTGGTAGCGTCGACAGCGGCGGATCGAAGTAGGTCTCGAAGGCAGGCTGCTCGTCGGGGGCAATGACATACGGGCCGAGCCTGGGGTCGTCGTACTTGTTCGCCTTGTCGTCGTGTGGATCGACAAGGTCGATGAAGCCGAAGGTCATGACTGAGACGCTCTTGATGAAGTCGAAGCCACCCCAGTAGCAGCTGTTGTCACCGAACGCAGTCCGGTTGCCGGTCGGCGTGTAGCCTCCCTTGGCCACATCCTCGGTGCTCGGGTCGACGAGCTTGTCTGTTTGACCAACACGACCGCCTCCCGAGTAGGCACGCCAGTACGGCAACGAACTCGACTGCACGGTCAGCGAAATTTGCCAACCGTTGAAGCCAGTCGCTCGGAACGGGTTGTTCTCCGGCAGGTTCGGGTTATCCGGATAGACCCAGTGATCAACCAGCAGTGGTAGCGCCAGAGCTGCGACGCGACCATCCTCGGGCATGGTCATGGACGCGCTGTCCCAGAAGTTGGTGCTCGTGGTCGTCCCGTTGCCCTTGAAGGGGCTGATGATGCCACCGTTGCCGTTACCGCCACCGGTCTCCATGACTCGCTCGTCACGCCACGTGAAGAGCGGGTCCTGGAACGCAGGCAACGGCAGGAAGCGGTTGACCCCGTTCGGTTCGAACACGGAGTCCTCGTTCCGAATCACGAGCTGCTGGTCGACATAGGCAAGGTGCGGGTCCGGTTGCGTATCGACGGACGCCTTGTTCATGGGGTTGGTCGCGGTCCGCTTGTGGTTCTTGACGAAGTTCGCGAAGAACTGCGCGCGCAAGCCGGAGCTGCCGAATTGCGGCAACGAACTCGGAACGCCCACACACGGCGCAGGGCGGCGTTCGGAGTGACCAACGTAGAGCGAGATCCGGTCGAAGATGTCGAACTGTGTCTTCGGCGCGTTGTTGGTGGCCTGGAACGGAGCCCACCACATGCCTTCGCAGTCCAAGTTGAAGTCGTAAGGATCCGTACGGGACAGCGACAGGTCCACTTCGCGCCAAATCGTCTGCAGGCGACCGCCGAGCGGGTTGAGCGGGTTCTGGATCGGCGAGCCGAATGGCGTCGCGCCGGTCAGGGTCGCAGTGGTGCCACCTGGGCAGTAGGCCAATGGTGGGGTCGGCGGCGACGGCAGCTGGTTGCGATCGTCGACGAACGCCGTCAGGCGCGACGTGGGGCGCCCACTGACCTGGCCGTCCTGATAGACGATGGCGCCGAAGGCGTCGAGCTCGCCGGCTGCGTCCTCGTCCTCGTCCTTGTCCAGGAAGCGGCGCGCGAGCGTGACCACGCGGCTGTTCGGAAAGCGGGGACGCCCGGACTTGTCCCGGTTCACATCGAGGTGGAACGAGAACGAGACGAACTCCCTCGCCTTGTTGAAAAACTGGAAGTCCAACGGGCGGCCACCGAGGTCGCGAATGCCGTTGATGCCACCGACGAGGTGCATGAAGTAGGGATAGCGATCCTTGTTCGCCGGCTTCCGCATCTCGTCATCGACGTAGAACCCTAGTGGCGGAGCACTACGCAACGCGGTTTGCGACCCGTCTTCGTCGAACACCTGCGATTGAATCAGGTGAGGCGTCCCCTCCTTCGGAGACAGCAGGTCGACCGTGTCCTCCAAGGTCGCGAGAATCAACGAGTCGAACGAACGCACCGTGCCCAGATCAACGGGCTTGGTGAAGCGAACGATCAGTGACGCACCAGGCGACACGTTGCGATTCTGCGCGACAGTGTCCTTGTCCGGGTCAGGGATAGGCCTCGGCGAGAAGCTCAGGAAGTTGAGCGGGTCATCCTTCTCACCGTTGAACTCGGTGCTCAGCACGATGGTCGGCGCATTCTTGACCAGCCAAGCCTCGCGTTCCTTGATGTTGCCCGGATAGTCGGGGTGCGTCGAAGGATCGAGCTCGAGGAACTTCGAGGCATCACGAACGCGGACGACGACGTGCTGTTCCTCCGGACGGTTGAAGTCATCGATTGGATCTGCGACGACTTCGCTCGTACCAACGGGCTGCCCTTCCGAGTTGACCGAGTAGAGCTTGAGCACGTCACCACGGTCGACCTCGTGCTCGATGCCGGCCTTGTAGAGCAGAACTCGCTGGTCAAACGGACCGCGGATGTCGACTCGCTCGAGACGCATGCTCATCTCGCCGACGACTCGCGGCGGAGTCGCGTCGTTCACGAAGCCGTTCGAGGTATGGAGGTTGTTGTCGCTGGCGTTGCCGGAACGGAAGTCGCGAATGATCGATTGCCGCGCGGCGAGATTGGTGCCGACAAGACCGAACTTGCTGCCCACCGCGCGCAGCCCGCGTAGACGCAAGGGGCCTTCGAGCGTGAGCGCCAGACGGATGTTGGAGCCGATCGAGTTAGGGCTCTGCGGCAGACCCTTGGCCGTGTTCGGCAGGTTCAGGTTTCGACCCTCCGCCCCGAGAATGACCGGATCGAGGATGATCTTGTTGCCCTTGTAGGCAATGCGCGCACCGATCAGCCGGAAGTCGCCGACGTGCTGGTTGTCGCGCGGATCGCCGCGGATCTCCAGCAACTGGACCGCTTCCGGGTTCTTGATGCCGGTCACCTTGCCGTTGGCGTCCTTCGCGAGGAAGAAGTCCTCCGTCACGCCGAGGTCCTTGCTGAACCGCAACTCGAAGCCGCAGTTGCGGGGCACGATCGTGTAGGGCTGGCTCTTCGTGTCCTGGCCGTACGACGCTGCCGCAACCGAGAGCGCGATATCGTCGACTTTGTCGAACAACTCCTGGAAGTCCTTGCTGCCCACCTCACGCGGGATCAACAGCTTCTGCTGCAATGTCTCGGGATCGACGCCGATGAAGTCGTATTCGATCTCGGAGTCGCGCTTCGTGCTGTTGCTGTCGCGTTCGTCCTGGATGTCAGGGCCGATCACCACGTCCGCCTCAAAGAGCGTGATGTCCATGCCACCGTTCGGTACAGCCCGCAGCCCGTAGACGTCGACGAGGCGGCCGACGAGCAACTCGACCAGATCCGCGTCGCCGCCTTGCTTGGCGTCGCCGGTGCCGCCCGAGGGACTGCACGACCCGAGGCCTAGAGCCGCGAGCGCAACCGCGCCAAGCACGGCCTTCTGGAGACCGCTAGAACGAAAGACGGACCAAGAGGCATGACCGGTAGGGGAAGTCGTCAGCATGCGACTGATTCCTTCTGGTTCGGAGAACGGGGCACGTCCCTGAGCCCGTACGCATCAGCGACGCGCAGAGCCTTAGGGATGAATCTGAAGGCGGGGCGAAAGCTGCCGGGCCAGGCCGGCAAGCTTCTGATTATCCGCAGGATACGACGAAAGAGAAGGGTGACAGAGGGACCGATTCTCCCACGCTCACAGGCCTGCCGGGGGGAATACCAGGGGTGATTCGACTGCAAGCTCACGTCAGGGCTTCTCGGGTAAACTGCTGGACACGGACTGGAGACCTCCCGGGCGGGGACGAAGGGCAACGAAACCGCTCAGGCCGGCGCAAACCTCCTGCCGGAAGCCTATCGCACCGAACCGGGTGACAGCGGCCCACCATAGGAGGAACCGGGAGGATCCGTTGCTGCGATCAGCAAGTTCGATGCCTAGTTATCCTACCAGAGAGAGAAAGCTTAAGTCTTTGTCCAAACGCTTCTTATGGTAGCTGATGGACCGGGGGCCCAGCTCTTGGCGTGCGATTACGCACTCCCGACGAGCGCACCGCCAGGGCCCGAGCGCCGCCCGATCGACCGGCCGAGTGGGGCGCACTCGGGCCAGTGCGACGGGCCGTTCGGACCTTTGGCTGGGTCCTGAGTTGCGAGCCGCATGACCCACAGGCCAGGTCTCTCTGTGCCGGGTGCTGGTTCTATGAGGTCGCGCCCGTGCCGAAACCCGCGGAGTCGGCCTGGCCTTCGTCCTCGAAGTAGACGCGCCGCTCGGGGAGGATGCGCTTGGCTTCGGCCGCGTTACCGCGGTGCAGCTTCTTCGATGCAACGTGCCCGACAAGGCTCGGCGAGACTTCGAGGTCGCAGTAGACACAGCGCAGCAGCGGGGGGGAGTCGCGCAGGATCGTGAACTCGGGCGCCAGATAGCGGTGGCCCTCACCGTTGGTCACGCAGGCAGGGTTGGCACAGTTGATCCCGGCATCGGAACGGTAGACCGGGCGCGAACTGCGTTCCGGCAGCGGCGCGTCGAGCTTCACAACTCCTAGCAGGAAGGCCAAGAGGGCCATGCGGATCGGCACACCGAGCGCAGCCTGACGGAAGTAGATCGCCCGCGGATCCTGGTCCAGGTCGTAGCTGATCTCGTCGACTCGCGGCAGCGGGTGCATGACGCGCGTGTCCCTGAAGCGCGTCTCCTTGAGGAACTCGGAGTCGATCGACGGGTAGTCCTTCGAGTCGAGGTCGCGTTCGAGCCGCTCTTTCTGCAGCCGCGTCATGTAGATCGCGTCGATCTTCTCGCGCGCTGGCGGGGTGATCTGCGTGAACAGGGACTCCTGGTGCGGCTTGTGTGGCGTGACGTAGACCGCATCCTTGCCTGGCGTCAGTCCCGAGATGTCGGAGAACTCCCCGCGCGTGACGTCGGCACCCCAATCGCGCTGCATGCGCTCGAGCACGCTTTTGGGAATCTCGAGACCCGGGAACGGCACGCATACCAAGCTGGCGCCGAACCGCGCCAAGGCATAGGCAAGAGAGTGGACCGTGCGCGAGTACTTGAGGTCACCAGCGAGCAGGACCTCGATCCCGTCGATGCGGCCCTTCTCCTTCCAGAGCGTGTAGAGGTCGCACAACGTTTGCGTCGGGTGCTCGTGCGCGCCGTCGCCGCCGTTGATGACCGGCACGTCCGCGAAGCGCGAGGCAACGCGAGCGGCGCCCTCGTGCGGATGCCGCAGCACGATGATGTCGGCGTAGCGGCCACCGACCACGCGCACGGTGTCAGCGAGGCTCTCGCCCTTGGCCGCGCTCATGACCTCGCCGTCGTTGGCAGAGATGATGCTGCCACCGAGCCGCTGCATCGCGGACTCGAACGAAAGCCGCGTCCGCGTCGACGGCTCGAAGAACAGCGTCGCGAGGATCGAGCCGGTGCACTGCGACGCCCAAGCCCTCAGGTCCTCGTCGTATGCGTCGGCCAAACGGAACAGGCCGAGAATCTCTTCGTTGCCGAGATCGTCGATCGACACGAAGTCCCGTTTCTCGTCGTCCATTCTCTCGCGGACCATCGAGAGGCGGATCCTCGTGCCGAACTAGCGATCCGTCAAGGCTCCAAGAGCCGGCGACCCACTTCGGCGACGCTCAAGGCGTCGCCACGACCGAGCGCGGCCTGCGCGGTCAAGAGCAACTCTCGCTGGCGCAGAGTGACCCAAGCGACCGTGGTGGCAGGTGGTTCTGCCCCTCCGAGCGCCTCAGCCAGGAAGCGTCCCAGCGCCGCAATCTCGACCGGCCCCGCCGACAAAAGGTCGAGCACGGGCTCGCCCTTCCGTGCTCCCTGTGGGGTTCCTCGGTCCGCGTGGGTCCAGACGCGCACACCGGCCCGAGCGGCAGAGCCAACATCGATCGCGGAGCACACATCGACGACTAGAGCGGCCTCGGCCTGCTCGGCACGACCGGCCAAGAGCGCTCTGCTGGCGAGATCATCCCCCACCTCGCCGGGTTCCCCAGCCGTGTCCACGAGCACCGCCGGCACCGTGGCCAACACGACAGCCTCCTCGACCGGGTCGCGGGTGAGCCCTCGGTCCGGGCCGGTGCGCGCTCGCTCGCGACCGACGAGCAAGTTGAACAGTGTCGACTTGCCGGCATTGGTTGGGCCGCGCAACACAACGCGCGCCGGCCTGAACCAGCGCCTCAGCGAATCTCCAGCCTCTAGCGCCTGGTCACAGCGGGCAGCGAGGTCGGCCGCAGTCGCCTCGTGCAGGTCGCACGCCAAAGTCGGCAACAAGCGCAGCTGCGCCAGGCACACCACGAGTCCAACCCGCGACGGTGCGAGCGAAGCACTTTCGAGGATCTCGTCGCGCAGGCTCGAAGGAGCCGGCGGCGACGCACCACCACACTCCACGAGCACCGCGTCCACGAGGAAGGGGTTGCCGTGTAGCGACACCTCGTAGCCGCCGGCGCACGCGACCACCACGACGGTTTCGCGCAGCGCGCCGATCGCCAACATCGACACGGTCGGCCACGCTGCCGCCGGCGGAGCCACACCGAGCCTCGCGAGAGCCTCGCCCGCGTCCGCACCCTCGATGCGCACGACGGCGAGTGCGGCCTCGCCGCGCGGTGTCAGCAACCAGGCGCGTGACACGCCAGTCGCCAAAGACCCTCGTGCACGAGCGACGGGGCGTGCACGCCATTGCCACAGGCCTCGTGCGCCACCTGACCATCGCCGCCGGTGAACACGAGCGTACCCGGCGCCACACCCTTCCCCTCGAGGCGCCGCTGCGCCGTGGACACGAGTCCACTCACCATCGCGAACCAGCCCTGCTCGAGCCCGACCGCGAGGTTGTCCGCCGTTCCCGCCGGGATCTCGGCGGGCAACGCCGCTCCGACAAAGGGCGCAAGCGCCGGTGCCGCAGTCGCGAGGCCGCGGCGCATGCTCGCGCGCCCGATGCCGATCGCCAGTCCACGCACGGTCTCACTGTCGTCCACGTGAGTGAGAGTCACGCAGGTCCCGCAGTCGACAACGAGGCTCGCGCCGAAGCGCATGAATGCCGCGTGGCACGCGACGCGCCGGTCCATGCCCATCTGGGCGGGCTCGTCATAGAGCACGCGACCGGGCACGAGAACTTCGCGACCCACCCAACTCGCGGCAGGTAACTCGGCCCAAGCAGGCCCAAGACCGCGTTGCAGCGCGCCGACCACGACTGCACGTTCAACCGCGCCGAGGGCCGCCAGCGTGCCCGTCGGGTCGGCGTCGTTGGCCAGCCGGAAGCAGGCGCACATCGCGCCATCGCTCCAGAGCACTCCACCGACGCTCGTGTTGCCGACGTCTAGCGTCAGGAGGCGTGACACAAGCCCGGATCGCGGCTTACTTGTCGGGCGCCCGGTAGGTGCGAATGACCTCGCGCCCTCCCGAGGTAAGGAACTTCAGGTCGAAGGTCCGGATGCCGCGGTTGTACTGCTTCTTGCCGGTATTGATCGCGTTCGCCTTGCCGGTGACCCGCTGGCCGTTGACGGCAATCAGGATGTCACCCTTCTTCACGCCGAACCGCGCCGCCGTCCGACTCACGTTACTGACCGTGACGCCCTTGAGGCGCTCGCCGGTCTTGCGGTCCTTACGCCCCCGGTAGTCCTCGATGACGATGTCCTCGGTCAGGATCCGGTTGTAGTCGATTTGGATCCGCTGGTTGTCGCGCTTGGAGATCATCCACACGTCGTTCATGACGGTCGTCTCATCTCCCGGCGGCTTGACCCACGCACGCTCCTTCGAGCTCTTCGAAGATGCCCTCCGTCTCCCCCCGAGCTTGGCGATGTCCGCGGCGACGACGTGGTCCTCGCTCAGCGCAAGCTCGTTACGCGCCAAGCGTTCTTTGATCAGCGCCTTCTTCGCCGGATCGGGATCGGGGCGCTCGAACAACGCGGCGGGACCGTTGAGGTCGACACCGACGAACCTGATCGCCTGGTATGGGGGGAACAACGTGTCGCCCGCCACCAGGCTGTGGAACGGTGCTCCCACCGCGGAGTTCATCCCCCCACCGGCGTTCGGTGTCACGTCCATCGGCCCAGCGCCGACCGCTGCGCCCCCGGTCCCGGAGGCAGTCGTGTCGGTCGTCGACGGCACCTGGACGTTGGCATCCTTGTAGCGGATCTGAATGCGCGCCACGTCGGTGCCGTTGGCCAGGATGGCCAGCAGCTCGACGAGTTCGGCGATCGGTGTGACCACCGGCGGCGGCGGCTCGTCCGACTCTTTGTGCGTGACTACATCGATCGGCTTGGGCGGCAGCTTGCCGGTCCAGTTGGCATGCTGGATCCGCTCCCACCAGGGCAACTCCTTGGCCCCGTAGCGCCACGCCAGACCGTCGCCGTGGTTCTTCTCGCCGACGTCCTTCAGATCCTTGCGCAGCTTCTTCCAGGCACTCCCGTCCCGCGGGCCCTCCGGCTTCTCCATCGTCTTGCGGTAGAACTCGTAGCCGAGCAGGCCGAACAGGCCGAGGGCCAGGCCGTAGATCCCGATCTCGATGGTCTCAGCGCGCATTGCCATGGAAGTCTAGAGGCGTAGGTCGGTCGGCGAAACTCCCGTTGGACGAGGGGGGCCACGGAAACTTGCGGGCTACAGAGCAAACCCGCGCCCTCGGGAGCCCTGGCCTACGCCCCTACGGAACGGCGAAGGCTCACACCCGGAGCTGGAGGCTCCCTTGGGTGATCCCACGCATCTGCAGCTTGAGCTCCTCGGGGTTGTCCGAGTTGGACAGGGCATCTTCGTGGCTGATGTTGCCGGCCTCGTAGAGGCGGATCAGCGACTGGTTGAAGGTCATCGTGCCGTAGTAGTGACCCTCGGCCAGCGCCTTGGGTAGCTCGCGGGTGCGACCTTCGTTCAGATAGTCGCGAACGGTCGGCGTGTTGATGAGCAACTCGACGGCCGGGAGTTGGCCGGTGTCGGACTTGAGCTGGATCAAACGCAGACTGACGACACCGGCGAGGTTCAGCGCCAACTGCAACCGGACCAACTCGTGCTGGTGCGGCTCGAAGAAAGTGATGATGCGTTCGACGGTCTGCACGGCGTTGACCGTGTGTAGCGTCGATAACACGAGGTGCCCGGTCTCGGCGGCGCTGATCGCAGCCTCGACGGTCTCCTTGTCGCGCATCTCACCGATCATGATGACGTCGGGCGCTTGGCGCAGAGACTGGCGCATGGCCGAGGCAAAGTCGGGCGCGTCGGTGCCGATCTCGCGCTGACTGATGATGCTACGCTTGTCCTCGTGCTGAAACTCGATCGGATCCTCGATCGTGATGATGTGGCGCGCGTGGGTCGAGTTGATGTAGTCGATCATCGACGCCAGCGTCGTCGACTTGCCGCTGCCGGCGACGCCAGTCGCGAGCACGAGACCGCGGCGCATGTCTGCAAGACGCTTGAGCGGATCGATCGGCAGGTGCAGGTCGCGGAACCCCGGGATGTCCTTCTTGACGTGTCGAAAGACCAGCGCGAGGTTCCCGCCTTGGCGGAAGATGTTGCAGCGGAAGCGGCCGAGCTTCTCGATCGAGATCGCACGGTCGAGCGCTCCCTCGGCACAGAAACGTTCCATGCCAGCGCTGCCGACCAGCGCTTCGACGTATTTCTTCGCGAACTCCTGAGTGATCGGTTCTTCCGCGATGAAGCGGATGCTGCCCCGCAGACGAATCGCCGGCAGCCCACCGGTCTTCAGGATCAGGTCGGAGGCACCCTCCTTGACCATCACCCGCAGCAGTTCCTCGAGCTTCATCACCATCCCCCAGTGGCCCAAAAGGACCTACCGGGGTTCCTATCGACCTAGCTCAGGCCCGGCTTGCATCGAGTTCGCGCAGGAGCGCGCCAACGAGCCCATCGAGGCCCTTCTGCGCCACTGCCGAAATCCGCAGAACCGGCCTTCCCACCGCAGCTTCGAGGGTAGCGGCGAGCTCCTCGGCCGCCTCGGACTCGACCTTGGTTGCACATAGCACCCAGGGCCGGTCAGCGAGCACCCCCGAATAGGCAGTCAGCTCCCGACGAATCACCCGCACCGCCTCCTCCGGTTCGCTCATGGCGAACTCGGAGCAGTCGACAAGTTGCAGGAGGAGCCGCGTGCGCTCGATGTGGCGCAGAAACTGGTCGCCGAGCCCGCGGCCACCGTGCGCGCCTTCTATCAGGCCAGGAATGTCGGCCATCACCATCGTGCGCTCCGTAGACACCTCGACGATGCCCAGCGCCGGAGTCAGGGTCGTGAAGGGGTAGGCGGCGATCTTCGGCCGGGCCTTCGACAAGACCGACAGCAGCGTCGACTTGCCGGCGTTGGGCAAACCGACGAGCCCGACGTCGGCGATGAGCTTGAGCACCAGCTTGACGCGGCGTTCCTCGCCGGGCAGCCCGGGTTCGACCTGACGCGGTGTACGGTTGATCGAGGTCGCGAACGCTTGGTTGCCGCGGCCACGCCGTCCACCCCGCGCGGCGACGACGAAAGCACCGTCGTGATCGAGGTCGGCCAAGACGTTGCCGTGGTCCGGATCGAGGACCACCGTGCCGACCGGCACTTGCAGTTCACGGTCCTCGCCGTCGGCCCCGGTCATGGTTTTCGGCGCACCACCGCGCCCGTTGCGTGCGGCGAACTCCGCGTGGCCCTTGAGATGGTGCAGGCTCGAGATGCCCTGCGTCGCGGTCAGGATGACCGATCCGCCATCACCGCCGTTGCCGCCGTTCGGTCCGCCACGCGGTACGTACTTCTCCCGCCGAAATGAGAGGCAGCCCGCTCCGCCGTCACCACCCCGTACCTGAATCTCGATCTCGTCGACGAACAGGGCGCGAGTGGACTCAGTCGGCCACGGCCACGGCCACGTCCACGTGAACGCGACGGTTCTTCTGGAACCGCACGATGCCGTCACGCAGCGCAAACAGGGTGAAGTCGTTGCCTAGACCGACGCCGTGCCCCGGATGGAACTTGGTGCCGACCTGCCGCACGATGATGCCGCCGGCGCGGATCTTCTGTCCCGCGTAGACCTTCACACCGCGAAACTGCGGGTTTGAATCGCGCGTGTTGTTTGCGGAGCCCTGACCCTTCTTGTGTGCCATTTCGCCCCCCTAAGCGTTGATCGACTTGACGATGCAGCGCGTGTAGCGCGCGCGAAAGCCGGCCTTGCGACGGTAGTTCTTGCGACGTTTGAACTTGCGAATGACGAGCTTCTTGCCCTGCTCGTCACCTTCGACTTCGAGCGTGACCGACGCGCCATCGACGTAGGGCGTGCCGATGCGCGGCTCATCGCCCCCGACCAAGCACACCTTGTCGAGCGTGACCTCGGCGCCCTTTTCCCACGACTCGTTGTAGTCCAGCAGGACGCGGTCACCCGGACGAAGCGTCACCTGTTGGTTGCGATCTTCGGCAATGGCGTACATGAGGCTGGAAGTCGGGGAAGAAGGTAAGTTCTGAAAAACGGGCCGGAGAGTCTAGCAGTCCGACGAGCCCGTGCAACAGAGTGGGGCATGCGAGTCACGGCGCTGATTCTCCGCGTCGGCTCGGCCTCGGGCCAGATCCGCCCCCCCGGACCTGGCGCCCGAACCGCCCCTGGCCCACCCCGCTTCCGATGGACTCGGAGAGAGGGTCACGGCGCGTGCCGCCGTCCATCGCAGCGCGGACGGCAAGAGCGTGGTCCCACGCAGGTCTAGGCGTGAACGCCGAGACCTGCCGGAATCGCGACCTGCGTCTCCGTCCCATCCGCCTTCAAGAACCGATAGTGCACCACGTCGACCGGATAGCTGACCTCTGGATGCGTCAACAAGCGTCGCTGCGTGTCCTCTTCGAGACCAGTGAGTTCACGTCGCTTGTTGTTGTCTAGGAACGACGCGATGGCCGGACTGGCATAGATTTCGAGGGTCGCATACCCGGGCAGCCTGACGAGCGCTCGCACCGCGCGCATGACCGACAAGGCCTTGCTCTGCACTGTACGCACGAACGAGGTGCCCTTGCAGGTCGGGCATGCGTGGAACACGGTACGCATGAGCCCAGGACCGACGCGCTGTCGGGTCATCTCGAGCATCCCGAACTGTGAGATACGGCCGACGTTGATGCGCGCGCGGTCGCCTTTGAGCGCGTCGAGGAACTTGCGCTCGACAGAGCGGCGATGCCGTTCCTCGGTCATGTCGATGAAGTCGATGATGACGACACCGCCGAGGTCGCGTAGGCGCACTTGTCGGACGATCTCGGGGATGGCCTCGAGGTTGGTGCGGTGCGCTGTTTCCTCGAGGCTCGTGCCCGGCTTGAACTTGCCCGAGTTGACGTCGATCGCGACGAGCGCCTCGGTCTGCTCGATGACGATCGAGCTGCCGTGCTTCATCTCGATCTGAGGTTGGTAGAGCTCTTCGACCCCACCTTCGATGCCGAAGGCGTGGAACACCGGCGAATGTGCGTCGTGGTAACTGATGCGGTCCAGGAAGCGCGGCATCAGCTTGTCGATGAAGTCATAGACCCGGCTGTACACATCCTTGTTGTCGATGACCACCTCGTCGATGTCACTCGAGAACAGGTCGCGCATCGTGCGCAGCACGAGGTCTGACTCGATGTAGAGCGGCGCCGGCGGTCGCGTCACGCGGCCGCGTTGCACGACCACACCCCAGAGCTTGCGCAGATACTCCAGGTCGCGCTTGAGGTCCTGCGCACTCTTGCCGATACCGGCCGTGCGCACGATGAAACCGATGCCGTTCGCGTCCTGGTCGAGATCCTTGACGATGCGCTTGAGCCGGCGCCGTTCGCGGTCGTCTTCGATCTTTCGGCTGACGCCGCACTTCGGCAGCGAAGGCATCAGCACGAGACTTCGCCCCGGCAAGGACAGGTAGGTCGTCAGGGTTGGGCCCTTGGCACCAATGCCCTCCTTGGTGATCTGTACCACGATCTCCTGCCCCTTCTTGAGCAGGTCCTGAATCGGGTAGCGTGGACGACGTCCCTCGACCTTCCTCCGCCCGCCACCACGGCGACGGCCGCGGCCCGAGTTCTTGTTCCGGTCGGGCGCCGCCTTATCGGTCGCCTGCCTCGCAGTGGCACCTGTCGCTGACTCACCGCCCCCATCCTCGGACGAAGCCGCCGCCTCGTCCTTCTTCGAGCGACGCCGACCACGACGTCGTGACTTGCGCTTGGGCGGCGAAGACTCCTCCCCCTCCGGCTCGGCGGCGGAAGCCTCGGCCGAATCCACGCCATTCGGAGGATCGTCGGTGTCGTTGACAACGCCATTCGGCACGTCCTCGTCGACACCGTTGGAAACACCGTTTGACCCACCGTGGTCGTCGTCGCCCTCGTCCTCGTCAGTCGCCTCATCGGCAGCCGGGTCTTCGTCGGCGCTTTCGTCGGCGCTTTCGTCGGCGCTCTCGTCGGCGCTCTCGTCGGCCTTCGGCTCGTCGGCCTCCGCCTCGTCGGCCTCCGCCTCGTCGTCGTCGTCGAGCATCGCATTGATGTTGTCAGGCCCGTCGTCGAACTCGACGTTCCCCTCGAGGATGTCGATCAACTCGACCGAGCCGTCCGCATAGGCCGGGACAACATCGGAAGCGTGCAGGAACCCGTTCTTGTTCCCGCCAAAACTGATGAAGGCCGCGCCGATACTCGGCTCGAGATTGACGACCTTGCCCTTGTAGATATTGCCTAAGTAGCTCTCTCGGTCAGCAAGCTCGACATGCAGCTCCTGGAGGACTCCGTCCTCCACAATCGCGATCCGACATTCTTCGATGTCGTTCGCGTTCACGAGCATCCGTTTCATTGAAGGCGCACCTTTGGCGCGCACCCTCCGCCTTCGAAACTGCAAGGATCAGCAGTGTCACTCGCGAACCTGCGACATTCGTGGCCCGATGCCGGCGCTATGGCGCTCGCGGCGAAGCATGAATCCCCAGTTGCACGTGGAAGGCGGACGGCCGCCCCGAATGGGTTGTTTGAATATCCGTTCCGTCAACGTGCAGAATCCGTTCCGGCCGACGCAGCCGCAATGGGCCGCGAGGACCAAGCCCGGCGCTCCGTCGGAGCGCGGCTGTCCGCACGCTAGCATGATTCGCTGCCGGAATGCAAACCACACAGCCAAAACACCGCGCCACGTAAATGGAGACGACTCGAGTCAGCACCGACGCAGACCCGGGTCAACGTAGGCGTCGCCGGAGCAAGCCTCGTGCCCTAGCGGCCGCCGCTACCCGGCGTCGCGGGCGTCGGGCCTGGCCGGGCCAGGTTCGACTTCTCTTTGTCGCCGAAGATCCGGCGATACTCGCCGACCATCGCCGCGCGACGCTGTTCGAGGATGCGACGGATGTTCGCCTCGGTCTCCTCGGGGCTCTGCACGATCTCGGGCGTGATGAACACGATCAAGCTCTTGCGTGTGCGGCTCTGCGAGCGCGACTTGAAGGCCCAGCCGAGCAAGGGGATTTGGCCGAGCAGCGGGATCTGCGTCGTCGTCCGCTGGTTCGAGTCGGTGGTGAGGCCGCCGATGACCGCGGTGTGACCGCTCTTGAGCAGCATCTTGGTGGCGATCGTGCTCGAGCTGATGCGCGGCAGGGCGATCTGGCCCTGGCCAGCACCGGAGCCGACGGTGAACACGTCGAAGCCCGGGGGCGCGACCGGCGGGCCGCCCGAACCCGACAAGGACTCGGCCTCGGGGATGACTTCCATCATCACCTTGTCCGTGCCCGGGATGATGTGCGGCACGATCAGCAACTGGAAGCCGGTCTGGACCGGCGAGTTCGGCGCTTCCTCGACGACGAGCTGAAGACCGCCCGACTGTCCCGACTCCGAACGCGCCTGGGCATAGCGCACGGTGTCACCGACGAAGATCGTCGCTTCCTGGTGGTCCAAGGCGATGATCTTCGGCGCCTGCACGATCTCGGAGGTCTCGTCCTTCTTGAGCAGCTTGAGCGTCGCCGCGACCTGAGTGAAGTTGAGCGCGCCAAAGATGGTGTCCGGGCCGAGCGTCCGGGTGCTGCCGGTGTTGAGCGCCGGGTCCGTGAACGGGCCGATCCCGCTGTCGGCAGCGATGATGCCGTCTTCGAAGCCACCCCGACCGAGCGTGAACGGCAACCGAACCGGGATCTGGCCAAGGCCGACCGAGGCCTGCCAGCCCGTGTCGCCGATGTTGACGCCAAAGTCGAGCAGGTCGGTATTCGACGTGGTAACGAACTTGACGTCGACGAACACCTGCTTGGGCTCGACGTCGATGACCGCGATCATGCGTGCCATCTCGTCGACCACCGGCTTGGTGTCCTTGACGAGGATCATGTTGCGGCGCGCCATGTACTCGAGCCGCCCCTGGCCCGAGAGCATCCGCTGCAGGGCGCTTACCAGCGAGAAGTTCTTCGCCGGGTCGCCGCCGGAGCGAAAGATGTTGCCACCGACGTACTGCGAGGCAATGCGCGGGATGAACGTGCTCGACGGGCGCACGTAGCGCAACTCGAAGGTCTCGGTGACCAGCTGATCGACCAGCGTCGCCGACGAGACGACCCGGAGGATGCCACGGTTCTCCTCGACGACCGTGTAGCCGAGCGTCTTGACCACGTGCTCGAGCGCGTCGCGCCACGGCACATCCTTGAGGCGGAGCGTGATCGTGCCCTGGACCTCGGGGGCAATGATGATGTTGGCGCCCGAGATCTTCGAGATCGCGTCGATCACCTTGGTGATGTCAGCCTTGTCGAAGGCGAAGCGTACCCGAGGAGGCTTTTCGACCTTGAGCACACGCGGCGCGACTCTGATCACGACACACCCCGCTTTCTCGACCGCGAGGTCGAGCACGGTGCGCCAAGAAATGTTCCTTAGGTTGCGCAGCGTGACGGGCTTGTCGATCCCCTCATCCATGATGATGTTAAAGCCGGACTTCTCCCTCAGGAACTCGATGACGTCCCTGAGCGGACGATCCCTGAGATCCAAGTCCTGAATGATCGCGCTGGCGTCGCCCATGTCCCGACTTCCACGCCGATCCCCTTGCGCTGGGGAAGCAACCGTCAGACAGAGGACCGCGACTAGCGCGCAGCCAATGGGGAGGATTGTGGTTCGCATTACTCGTGCTTCCCCTGGTAAGGGGACCATGTCGGGATCTGTGTCGTTTTCGGGTGGCGAGGGGAGACGACTTGAGGGTTTCGGATGGAGAGGTGGCAGAGCAAGGCGGCCAGGGAGACGACCGCCGGCTAGTGCCCAAAGGGGTCTCAGAGACGCTTTGGTGACACAGGCGGCTAGCAGACCCGGCGGGGTCAGGTCGCCCGGGGGCGACCGTGCTCGTGCGCAAGGCGGACCGTGTGCCC
>NYZE01000127.1 GCA_002685965.1 Planctomycetota bacterium
CGTCTTCTTCGCTTGGTCGCCGCTGTTCTTGTGGAAGATGCTGTGGGATCGGTCGTACCGCCGCGGCATCGGCGAACGCATGGGATTTGTCGCAGCCGAGCCGGACTCGGACGTGATCTGGGTGCACGGGGTCAGCGTCGGCGAGGTCAAGGCGGCGGCACCGATCATCGCCGGGCTCCGCGCGGTCATGCCGGAGAAGCGCGTTGTCGTGAGCTCGACCACGCCGACGGGCCGTCAGGTCGCCGAGCAGCTCTACCCAGATGCACGCGTCATCTACTACCCGCTTGACTTTGCCCGCTTCCCGGCGCGGGCGTTGGGACGGATCCAGCCATGCTGCGTGCTGTTGATGGAGCTTGAGGTCTGGCCCAACTTCTTGCGTGCAGCCGAGGAACGCGACGTGCCGGTCATGGTCGTCAACGGCCGCATCTCGGAGCGGAGCTTTCGTGGCTATCAGCGGATCAGTTGGTTCTTGCCGCAGCTCGATCGCATCGACCTCTTCTTGGTGCAGAACCTGACCTACGCTGCGCGCCTCAACGAGCTCGGCATCACAGCATCGCGCATCCGTATCACCGGCAACGTCAAGTACGACTGCTTGACGGTCATGAGCGAGCCGGTCGTCCCGGACGCCGAGTTCACCGAGTTGCTCGGGATCGGGCCGGAGGAAGCAGTCGTGGTTGCCGGTTCGACCCACCCGGGCGAGCCGCGGCGGCTCGCCGCGGCGGTCTGTCGGCTCGAGCGTCGGCTCGGTCGCAGTCTGCGCCTCGTCATTGCACCGCGGCACCCGGACAAGAGCTCCGGCGCGATCGATGACATGCGTCGAGAAGTCGCCCAGGCCGGCCTGCGCGAGGCGCACCCAGTGTTACGACTGACCCAGGAGCGCGACGGGGCCAGGCGTCCTGTGGGTGCGCCGTGGCTCGTCGTCGATACGATCGGTGACCTCGAGAAGGCCTACAGCGTCGCAGATGTCGTATTCGTGGGTGGCAGCTTGGTGCGTCACGGTGGTCAGAACATGCTCGAACCGGTGGCGCTGGGCAAACCGACCGTCGTCGGTCCACATGTGTGGAACTTCCGCACCGACGTCGACCTCCTGCTTGCGGGCAAGGGGCTACTGCAAGCGACCGACGAGGTGGACCTCGAGGAGAAGCTGGCATTCCTCTTGTCGTCGCCCGCCGAAAGTCAGGCCCTCGTACGGCGCGCGCAGCAGCTGATCACGGACAACCACGGTGCCGTCGACGTGACGCTCGAGAACGTGCTGGCGTTGATGAAGGAGCGCGGCGTCTAGCAGCGATGCTCGCGCCGGTGGCTGCTTGTGCAGGTGAGCTGGGATCTCGCCGAGGAGGTCGTGAGCGGCTCAAGGCAACTCGCGCAGCCTCAGGCCTCGAAACTCCACGGGCGATCCCTCCGACTCGAGGCAGAGGTAACCCGTGCTCGGAGTGCAGCCGGTGCCACCGGACACCTCGCGCCCGTTGACCCACAAGCGCACCTCACCGTTGATGCAACGCAGGTAGTAGTGGTTCCACTGGCCGACTCCCTTGCTCCGATTCTCCGATGGGAAGCTCCTCTTCTGGTTCGGCGCGGTCGGTGGAAACGGTTGCATCTTTGCGGCCCCGACCGGGAAGACGTCTCCGTGGGTCGTGAACCAGTTGGGTTTGCGCTTCCGTCGCTTCTGGTACTGCTCGGCGTAGCCGTGGTCGAGGATCTGCGCTTCGATGCCATGGGGTAGCTGGCCTCCCTTCTTGAGTTGCTCGATGGAAGCCGGAATCGTCCAGATGAAGATGCCCGAGTTGCCGGCCGAGCGAAGGTGCCGCCACATGACGACGAGTTCGAAGTTCGTGAACTGCTTCTTCGTGCGCATCACACCGACCGGATTGCCAGTGCAACGAATCACACCTTTGTCCCAGGTGAAGGTCTCGGGCTTGCAGTTGACGTTGACGAAGTCCGCTTCGCCGAGACTGCGCCAGCCTTCGGCGCTGCCGTCAATCACGGCTCCTGGGACCTTGATCGGAGCGGGTGCGGTCTTGCCCTGGGCGAAAGCGATGACGACGGCCGCGAGCGGCAGGGCGAATGCGACGAGGTCTGTGGTGCTCATGGGGCCTGCGCTGTGAAGTGTTCGGCGATGCTAGCTCCACGAGCGCCTAGGGCTAGCGTCGGCCCAGGCGTTCGAGCGCCGCCGATTCCATCCAGTCTTGCCAGCAGAACCCGCTGCCAACGAAGCTGGGGGGCTCCAGGGCGCGGCGATGGATGCCCTCTTCCTCAGCAAAGGAGCCACTCGAAGGCCTCCCCGCAGGCCGGGTGGGCAGAGCCACTTCCATATTCGGTGGAGGTGCTAGAATGCGGCCTTGTCTCTCACCCTCACCCGGAGAATCGCCTTGTACCCAAGCATCCTCGTCGCCTCTCTACTCGCCGTGACCAGCGTGTCCGCTCAAACAGGCAGGACGGTCTACGTTCCCGGTAACACGCCAACTGTCGGGAGTTGCAACGTCATCCCGTTCGGAACGACGAAGAACAACGCCACCTGGAGCAACCAGAAGTACCAGACGCTGCTGTTGGGTTCGCAGCTCGGCAAGGTCCCCGGTCAGATTATCGACATCGCCTTCGCCCCCTGCGGCACTGGAGATGGCCTGTACCACGCTGACCGGATCACGATCAAGATGACGATGGTGTCGATCTCGACCTTCGTCGGCAACCTTGACTTCGCGACCAACCTCGGCACGACCCGTGTCCAGACCGTATTGCAGGGGAGCAACTGGGGCTGGCACGTGAGCGGTGGCAAATGGACCCGCATCGGCCTGCAGAAGTCATTCCTCTACCTCCCCACCCCCGCGGCGCCGAACCTGCTCATCGAGATGGAGTTCCATAACATCGGCAAGACCGGGGCCGTCGGAACCGGGTTTAAACGCTCCAACACCACTGAGTACCCGGATCGCCTCTACGCCTTCAGCTGGGTGACCATGCCGCCGGCCACTGGCTCAACCGACCGCGCCGGACAGAAGATCGAGGTGTGCTTCGACACCAACGACCTCAACATGTTCGGGCAAGCATGCGGCAGTGCGACCCACCTGCTGACGGGCAGCGCCAAGATCGGGAACCCCGTCAACTTCAACCTCAGCGGGGCTCCCGCGGTTGCCATCTGGGTGCTGGGTACGACCGTGCTGCCAACCGGCGTGCCGTTGCCGAACTCAGCCACTAACTGCCTGCTCTACGAGATCCCCGACATTCTCGTGCTGCCAGTGGCGACGTCGAGCGGGGCCGTGTCGATCCCGTTGAAGATGCCCCCTTTGCCGGCGCTCAGGATTTACAGCCAGTTCATCACACCCGTGACCACTGGCGGCTTGGAGTCCACGCGATACGGACGTGTGCTGATCGGGAACTGACGGTCGGACAGGGGCAGTCGCAAGTTCGGCTGCCCCGATTCGTCCACTGCCTGGGTGCGTTCGGGCGCCTACGAGCTGCCAAGCGATCCACGCCGGTCACGGCTTGCGTCGCCAGAACCGGAGGTGGATGTCCTTCGCGGCGCCCGTTTGACCGGCGATGGACGGGGGAGGACCTACGGGCGCATAGTGGGTCCTGATCCACCCCGCGAGTTTGCGGCCGTAGTCTTGCGAGAAGAAGCGCGCGCCGTATTCCGACGTGTCACGCTGGATGAGAGCGATGATGTCGGGCGGATCGCGGTTGAGGGCCGCGATCATCGTCGCCTCGCCAAACAGTCGGACCTGGTGCGGGTTGAAGTTTCCGAAGGGGATCGGGTTTCGGCGCCGCGCGATGTAGTTGAGGATTTCACAGTCGACGAACACGGTCAGAGTTGCATCGACGGCAGTGTTGTCTTCCAGCCAGTCCTTCGCTGCCTGAAGAACTAACCCGCGAGTATCCGCCATGAACCGATCGGAACCGGTGCCGACCGTGTGTGGCTTCGCAGCTACGTTCCAGTAGGTCAGGGCGACGTGACAGAAGGCGAGGCCGATCGATAGTCCGATGGCGGCGATCCGCACCGGAGCAAGAGAGGCGCCGACCCAGCGCGCCAGGAGCAAAGGCGTCGACGCCAGGACCCACGCTGCCAGTAGTGCGGTGCCGGGCATCGCGAGGCCAAAGCCGTAGTGGCCGACGCGCACGTGCAAGAGGACCTTGACGAGCAGCAGGAGAGCGAAGGCGGTGAAGGCGACGCGTGTTGCCTCGGCCGCGACGTCAGCGCGAGTGCGGCTCCTCGTGCGCCAGGCGCGGGCAAGGCCCTGCGCTGTGACCACTGCGAGCAAGAGCGGCAGTGGTCGTAGCCACTGGTCTGGAAACGAAGGTCCGACCCAAACAGCCCCGGCCACGGATGAGGCGGCAAGAGCAAGGCTTGCGCCGGTTCGAAGCCGCTCTGGAAGGAGTCGTCCGATGCTTGCCAGGAGGACGAGTACGCCGCACCAGATAAGGCTCCAACGGGTGAGCAGCCACATGCTCGCGATGGGGTCGTCAAGGCCTGAGATGGCAGCGAAGAAACTCTGTTCGCCGATGCGGCTGCCGGCCAGGTGGGCCCAGGTTCCGAGTGTTCCGGTGAGCGCGTCGCCGATCGGGCGCGTCGCGGCGAGTGCGCCGAAGGCGATGCAGGGCGGTAGGGCGAGGCCGACGAGCGCCAGCGCGGCCGATCCGCGCCACGATCCGCCATCGCGTGCGCGCGCTCGCATCACGAGCAAGAAGCCGAGTCCAGCCGCTGCGGCGCCCGCGACGAACACTTCCGCTTTGGTGAGGAAGGCCAGCCCGATCGCGGCCCCGCCGCCGAACGCGAACAGCAGGCGGTGGGACCTCGCGTAAGAGCTGAGGCAGCAAAGTGCCAAGAGTGCCGCCGCGATCCCGTGCGTCACCTCGTGCGAGTAGGGGCACATCCAGTTGTAGTTGCCGATGGCGACGTATTGGCCGAAGCCGAACAACGCCACGAAGGTCACCGTTCCCACGGTCGCGCCGCCGGGAGGGACGAACTGCCGCAGCAGAGCTCTCATGAGCAGCGTCACGCCGACGAGGACGAGCCCGTTGAGCCAGAGCAACGAACTGAGACTGACCCCGAACAGTGAGAACCAGAGGGCATTCACGTGCGGCGAGAGCGGGCCGTTGTGGTAGGCGAGCTCCGAGAACAGGCGCTGCCCCTCTACGATGCGCCACGGCACGTAGAGCTCGCGCCCGAAATCGACCATGGCATCGGGCCAGGTCCGCCACGTGAGCGCCAGCATGGCGCAGAACACAGCAGCGAGTACGAGCAGCCCTGAGGGGTGCCGATCGACGTCGCGCCAGCTCGTCCTGGAGGACGTCACTGGCCCAACCTAGCGGCTTCCTACCTGCGACTGCGGTCGCCGGGAAGCCGACTCGACGCGCTTCTTGCTCGAGCAAGCGCCCAGCCAAGCGATCGTCGATCGCCTCCGCTGGGCGTGGGTGTCAGGCACCAGATGCCGAGGCGGAGGATCAGACCATGTCTTTGAGATTCTTGAGCGGGCGTATCTTGATGACGGTCCGGGCTGGCTTGGCCTTGAAGACGGTCGGTTCCTTGGTGAAGGGGTTGATGCCGTCACGCTCGGGGGTGGCGGGCTTTCGCGTGGTCTGGATCTTGAAGAGCCCTGGCAGCGAGAACGTGCCGCAGCCGCCCTGCTTGATATGGCGCTCGATGAGGCCCGAGAGCGCTTCGAGCACGTTGGCGACTTCGGACTTCGCCAGCCCCGTGTTTCCGGCCAGCGCGTTCAAGGTCTCGGTCTTGGTGTAGGCCTTGTCGATTGCAGTTCCCTGCTCCATGCATCCTCCTCGTGTTGCGTGTTCACCCAGAAGGTCAAGATGATGGAGCGACGGGGCACCGTTTTCTAGCGCAAGGCGCTGGGTTGTGGGCAGGGCGGCGCCTCGCCGGAGGGGTTTGCCTCTCAGTGCCTGCCCGAACGGGCGGCTTCATGGCTGCCTGACTGGCCTGCTTTTGGGAGAGCTGTGCGACGGTCGGCCGCACCTTAATGACCTCGCAAACGCCGCGGGCGAGCAGAAGCTACTCTGCCCGCCGATGGAGTTCTGTGACTTCGCTGCGCCACTTGGAACCTGTGGCGCCGGGTTGGCACTGCCTCCGAACTCTGTAACCTGCTGTACCCGCGGAACTTCCAGTAGACGTTCGCCAACACGAGGGTGAGCGCCAAGAAGGTCGGCTTGCCAAGTCGACCGCCGGCAGGGGGAGCTTGGGCAGCGGATCGCTCGGGCTCTCTTGCAGGTTGGAGCGGCAAGTCCAGGGCCCTGGGGCCCTGGAGGCCTGGTGAGCCTCCACCTCGGCGCCAATCGCTACTAGGAAGCGGGCGCGCGGCTCGATAAGGAAGGTCATCGCCTCGCGGCGAATCGAAGGACTGTGTAGCGGAACATGCGCCGACAGCGCGAAGAGACCTTCCGGGATCGGGACCTGACCTTGTCACGATGGAGCGCCAGCGCTGCGGCGCATGTGCGTGACTCGCGATGACGGCGTCGCGTCGCTGCATCTGGGTCCTCCTTGCGCTCGTGTTCGTCCATGGCGCCGCCGTTGTCGGGCTCGCTTACACGACCCCGTGGACCGTCGACGAGTACCACTACCAGCTCGGCGCACTCGGCCTCTCCACCAAGCTCTCGTTCGAATGGCCGGAGCTGAGCCTGCACGGACCCTTGCCGTTCTTTGGTATGCAGCTAGCGAGCTGCTTCGGGATCGACTTCGACCCGCCTGCGCCGCCGAGTGCGCACAACCTGTTCTACGGTCGCCTTGGCATGCTGCCGTTCGCGCTGGCGGCTGCCGGCCTCCTGGCTGTGCTGGCTTGGCGACTCATCGGTCGCTGGGGTGCGGTCTTTGCGGTGGCGCTTTACACCTTGCACCCGGTGGTGCTGGGGCACGCTTGCTTGATGACCGCGGACACCGCCTTCGCTGCGGGGACGCTCTTGACGCTCGTGTCGGTGGAGCGCTACCTCAGGAAGCCGAACCTGATGAGACTCCTCCTTGTCGGCGGAAGTCTCGCAGTCGCGTTGGCGACGAAGTACTTGGCGCTGCTCTTGATCCCCGTCCTGGCGCTGGCCCTGCTCCTGGGACGCGATCACGGCGCGCGAGAGGCACGAGTGCTCGTGCGCCGTGAGGGTGTGGTGGGGGGGCTCTTGGACCTCCTGGTCGTTTCTGGCGTTTGCGCTGTGGTTACATGGGCTGCCCTGCACGCTTGCTATCTCTTCCACGCAGGGGCCTACGACGCGGTCAAACACCCGCTCATCGCGGACGGTTTGCTGGCGAGCATCGCGCGCCTTCCCGGCGGTGGAACAGTGTTGAGTCTCCTGCCCGATCCCTTCGTACGGGGCATCGACCTGCAGATGGGTGCAGGGCGCGGCTTCGTCAACACGCTGGTCTTTGACAGCGTTCGCCCTGGACACTGGGCCTACTACGTCGTCGCCCTCGGCGTGACGTCACCGCTGCCCTTGCTCGTGCTCCTGGTGACTGGCGTCTTCTGGCGGGGCCGGCGCTGGCCGCGACACGCGCGGGTGTTGATCGCGGCGGCGCTTGTCGTTCCACTTGCCTACCTCTCGCTCGGGACACCGATGCAGATCGGCGTGCGTTACGTCCTGCCCGGCATCGCCCTCCTCTGCCTCATCGGCGGGCACGCGGCGGCCCCATGGCCGCGGTACGCCATGGGGCGGTTCTTCATCGCGGTGCTGGGCATTTGGCTCGTCCTGGGTAGCGCGTTGCACTGGCCGCACTACATCGGCGCCTTCAACACCTTGGCGGGACCGGGTCCCTACCGGCTCTATGGCGACTCCACCCTGGCCTGGGAACACAACCCCGACCTCTCAGAAGACCTGGCGCTGCTCGAGAAGCGCTATCCGGCGGCGAAGCGCGTGTACTTCTCGAGCGGTGCGCGGATCGGCACCTCAATCGCCTACGGTCTCGACCTCTGGCCTCAAATCGGGGCGAAGCCTGGACCGGTTCGACACTGGCTGCGCGGCTTGCAGCCGATCGATCGATGCGGAGCCTTCTACGTCTTCGACGCCTCGCCAGAGGTCCTCTCCGACCTGGACGACCGCGCCGTTGCCCTCATGGGCGCAGGTCGATTCGACGAGGTCGAGGAAGAGGGCTTGGGCGTCGAGGTGCATGCTCAGCTCCTGCGCCTGCGCCAGTCGCGGCCGCCTGCCGATCTGCGTGCCGGGTGGTTCGCCCTGGGGCGCTTCGACCGCATCCTCGCGGATGGGCAGGCGACGACCCTGGAACGAGCCCGCGCCCACCACGCTCGGCGCGAGAACCGAGAATGCCGCCACCTGCTCGAGCGTGAGGAGGCACAGTTGTCGCTCGATGGGAGGCTCTTGCTGTCGCTGGCCCACTTCCACCTCGGTGACTTCGATGCCGCGATCAAGGCGCTCGAATCGGTGAGGCCTCCGGCTGGAACGGCGGGGCGCGCGGTGTTCGACGAACGCCTTCAGTTCCTGCAGGAGGTGGCGAGAGAGAACCGACGCCTCGAGGAAGCAGTCGGCCAGGGCGGCCGGTAGGTAGGGCAGGGGCTAGGGGACAGGAGACTGCCGCGAGAGGGTTCGAGCCAATCTCAACGGTCTGCCGGAGGCGGCGTCGACGAGCGCTGCGCGACCAGACTGAAGGAATCCAACGCGTTCGTCGGGCCGCCAAGCACTGGCGTGTGGTGGAGGGTCGTAACGGAGAAACTCACTTCTACGAACCCGAGGCAGCGCAGGTACTGTTTTAAGAACGCATGCGACAGGTGCCACCACGTTCCGGCCAGGCCGTTCTCTCGGGTCGGAATGAAGCGGAGCAGCGGCATCCCCGGCTCTTCCAGCTCCCGGTCGTGCTGATCGATGATGACGAGCGTGTTCTTGGTGACCTGTGCGCAGTTCGAGATGATCCGTAACGGATCGCGGTTGTGCAGCAGGACCGAGGCCATGATCGAGCAGTCGAAGTGTCCGAGCTCCTCGGGGATGTCATAGGCACTGCCGTAGTGAACCTTGGCGTTCGAGTCGAAATGGCGGTGCGCAAACCAGTAGCCGTTCTGCGTTTTCTCCAGGACGATCCGCTGCTCGGCAATCCAGTCCGCCAGCAGAGGCGAATCGAAGGGATTGAAGGGCACGTAGTCCCAGGCGACGTCATTGGAGAGCTCGATCGAGACCACCTCGGCCCCGCGCTTCTCCATCTCGAACGTGAGGAACCCGCTCCCCGGACCGATCTCCAGCACGCGCGATCCGTCGAAGGAGATGGGTCCGACGTAGTCGTCGAAGGACTCGCGAAGATCGTAGATGCCATCGACTACGCCGACGTCGGGGATCTCGAGCGTGTGATAGAAGCAGCACTGCTTGAGATCCGTCACGATCTTCGGGGTTGCGTACAGCGATTCAGGCATGCGTGCTGCAAGGCTCCTTGCGACGGACTCTTAGAGAAACGTAGATCTGACCTTGCCGCTCCGGTAGCCGGATCGAACGGCGTCAAGACGAGTGGGAACTGGCACGCCCGCCAGGACTCGAACCTGGGACATTCGGCTTAGAAGGCCGACGCTCTATCCAGCTGAGCTACGGGCGCATGCTTGCCCATGTAGACGAGCATACGATGGCCGCTGGCTGCACACACGGCCGGCTTAGTGCTGCTGCAACCACGCGGTGCGGCCGGCGCCCAATCTACGCCACCCCTCGGTGATCGTTTCCTCGGCGATGCCGTAGCCGACGCGGAGCCAGCCAGGGAGGCCGAAGAACTCGCCGGGGCTAGCGCCGACCCCGTGTTCGGCGCGCAGGTAGTCGGTGAAGCGCATCGTGTCCTCGATGCCCTCGACGCGGACGAAGGAGATGATGCCGACTTCGGGGGGTGGGCCCTCGAAACCCTCGGCGCTCGCCAGCGCCGTGTTCAGCGTGGCGCGGCCGACGCTCGCGACGCGGTGCGCGCGCCCGAGCAGGTGGTCGCGGCGGCGCAGCGCTTCGCGGCCCACAGCGATCGGCAACGCCGGTAGCACGGGCGCCAGCGTTTCGCGTGCCGTCCGGCACCGTTCCATGACCGCTGTATCGCCGATGAGCCAGCCCAAGCGCACCGAGCCGAGGCCGAAGACCTTGGTCAGGGAGTTGGACGTGAAGAGCCGCGGGTGAATGGCCGCGGCCGGGCGACGCTGCTGCGCTTCACCGTTGGGGCCGATGGTGCTTCGCTCCAGAAAATCGAGGTAGACCTCTGATGCGAGGGCCCAGATGCCGTGACGTTGGCAGATCTCGCCGATTTCGTGCAGCGTTTCGGCCGAGGCCAGCCGGCCGCTCGGGTTATGCACCGTCGTGAACACGACGAGCTTGGTGCGCGGTCCGATGGCCGCTTCGATTGCCGCGGGGTCGAGGGCGAAGCCGTCCTCCTGTCTGCGTACGAACTGCGTGCACCTGGCTCCGACGAGGGCCGCCGTGCAGGCAAAAACCCCGTAAGCCGGTGTCTCGACGAGGACTTCGTCGCCCGGATCCAGCAGCGCGGTCATCAGAAGATGCGCTGCCTGGGTGCTGCCGAGGCAGGGCAGCACGCCCTCTAGCGGCACGCCATAGGCTCTGGCGACATCCTCGCTGAGGGTCTGGGGGCCATCGCAACCCACCTCCTCGAAGGGAGCGATGTCCGGCACCTGCAAGTCCTCGCTCGTGGGCCACGGCATCCCGGAAGGCACGAGGCTCAGTTCCGAGTCGAAGTAATGGAGCTTGGCCCAGGTCATGAAGTCGAAGGGCAGGATCTGCATGTCCCCAAGGTAGGCCGTGTGTATGCTCGCAAGCTGGCATCCATCGGGAATTCCAGGGAGGGAACGACGTGTTTTTGAACGTCGATCGACGTGGTCGCCGCGCGGCGGCCGGATGTGTAATCGTGCTGTGCGCCGTGCCTTTGACTGCGCAAGACGATACGGGCAAGAAGAGCGCCGGCGCCGTACGTAGCCAGAGCTTCCCCGGCATCAAGGAGGCCGGAAGCGTGCGTGCTGGGCAAGCGAAGAGCGAACCAGGCGTGCTTGGGGCGAAGGCGGCCGAGGCGAAGAAGCGCACGCTCTTTGAGACCACGAGTGAGGTTTCGCTGCGCGGGTTCCGCGCCGAGACTGCACCCGAGGTGGTCAAGTTGGCGAAGGGCACGCTCGTCTGGGCGGGCGGCACCGAGTCCTATGGCTTCGTGCCTGTTGTGGTGCCCGGCGGTTTCTCTGGTTGGGTGCACCACGGCTTCCTGCGAGTCGGCGCGGACGGTTGGGGCACGACCAAGGGTTCGCGTGTCAGCTTCCGCTGCCGCAAGCAGACCAGCGAGCCTCCCCTCGCGCACATGCGGCGCGGTCTGCGCGTTCCCGTGCTGCGGCGCGACGGCGACTGGTGGGAAGTCCTGTCGACCGACGAGATCGCGGCGTGGGCGGCTGCCGACAAGCTGAACAAGATCGGCGAGATCAAGGGGCCGGTCACCGACGCGGCGTTGAAGCGGCGGCTTGAGGCCCAACGCCAACTGCGTACCAAGGCGTGGCGCGCACGCCTGGATGAACTCGCTGTCGAAGTGGGCAAGAAGGAACGAGTCGGCGCGATCGACCAGGCCATCCATGCCGCGCGCACGGCCTACAACGCCGAAGTCCGCAACGCGGCCGGCAACCTGCTCGCAGAAGACCTCGGCAAGATCATGCGTCTCATCGACGGGATCGACGCCATGGTCAAGAAAGCGAAGGCAGAGTCCGGGCCGGTGGCTGTGCGTGTCGCCGACCTGCGCAAGGAAGTCGTTCGGCGCAGGACGCTGCGCGAAGCCGAACGCCTTCTGGCCACAACCGCCAAGAAGCCTCCTGCCGGTTCGGCCAAGTCTGCGATCATCACCGACGCTTCGCACGAGTCCATTCCTGCGCGGCGTCGCTTCCTCACGACGGGGTGGCTCGAGTATCGCCCTGGTGTCGCTGACTACTCGGCGTTCCGCCTCGTGAAGGGCGGCCACACCCTGTACTACGTGACTTGCTCCAAGGGTCGTTATGCGCTGCCAGACTTCGTTGGGCGGGAGCTCGGCCTGCGGGGCAGGATCGCCCGGCCCGCTGATGCAGATCTCAGAGTGATCGACGTCGATCGCTTGGTGGTCCTGAGCGGCCGCTAGCGCCGCGCCGTGGGCCTCGTGCGGCTCTTGTGGTTCTGGTTCACCGGACTGTTCGACGCCGGGCGGGCGCTGTGTGACACCTGCAAATACGACTACGGCGATGCGTGTACGCGGCCAGAGCGGCCAAACGCGCGTCGCTGTTCGGATTACCGCGCGCCCTAGTGCGCAAGGCTCGGAGTCGGGCACCAACCAGACGCACGGCTCTTGTAGTATGGGGCGATGCGTGCTCCAGCTCTGGCGGTGATCGGCCTCCTCGGTTTAGGGATGGCCGTCTTGCTCCCCGGGTGCGAACGCGCCCAAGGAGAGGATGAGGCGCTGCCCCCGCACAGCTTGGGGGCTGCTCTGTCGGCACCCATGTGGCTGGCTCCACCCGTCTCCGGCACGCTGGCAGTCGGTGGGCAGGTCTGGGTCGCCTTCCGGCGCGGCGCCTCGCTTCCGGGCGAAGCGGTGCACGATGCGCTGGCGCGTTTCGACTACGTACCCTTCAGGCTGGGCGGCGACCAGACGCACGTCGAACCGGCGGTGCGCGCTGGTGAGCTTGGGCTCGCCTTGACGGTCGGCGATCGTCGCGGCAGCTCGCTGATCGGCTTCACCACCGAGCCGCGACTCATACGGATCGGTTCTGCCGACAAGCCGCAAGTCGTCCGCCTCTTCGAACACGGCGTCCTTTGCTTGCACCTGCGGCGGGGCACGTGGGAGCTCCCCGAGCCGTCGCCAGTCGTTGCCAACCGTTTTGGTTTCGGGCTCGAGTTTGCGCCGGTCTTCGACCCCTTGACAATGCAAGCGGGCGACGAACTGCTGTTGCGGCTGCGTTTCGGCGAGGGTGTCGTTGGCGTCGAGGTCGTCGCCGAGCAGATCCCCGCCGGGGAACGCGATGCCGTCGAGGTCTTCCGTGGCAAGACCGAAGCGGAGGGCGTCGTGCGCGTCCCGATCCGGCGTGCCGGTCTTTGGCGTCTGAGTGCGCAGCATCGAGTCGCGGACGAGCTGCACCGGGCGACTCTGGTCTTCCGCACTGGGGAGAGGTGATCATGAATAGCGCACGACACCTGCTGATGGGGGTCGGGGTGGTCGGCGTGATCGCCGCCGCGTTGACAGCGCAGCGCCGCGACTGGACCGAAATCGGACCCAAACCCATCTCGGGTCGCGTCTACACCGGTCGTGTCTCGGCGATAGCGCCGAGCACGAAGAACGCGAACTTGTACTACGTGGCCGGTGCTGACGGCGGCGTCTGGAAGACCACAGATGGCGGTACGAACTGGCAGCCGATCGGTGACTTCCTGCCGACGACCGCGACGGGTGCACTCTGCCTCGACCCGAGCAACGATCAAGTGCTGTGGGTCGGAACGGGTGAAGCCAACTTCGCGCACCACAGTCGCTACGGCGTGGGCATCGCCAAGACGGTGGACGGTGGCAACAACTGGGTCGTGTACGGCGAGGCGGCGTTCGGTGGTCGCTGCATCTCGCGCATTCGTATCGACCCGAAGAACCGTAGCGTGCTGTACGCGACGAGCACCCACGCCGGTGGATTCCTGCCGCCCAAAACTGCGGCCCGCGGTCACCCCGGGACGAATGGTCCGCTCGGGGTGTGGAAGTCGGGCGATGGGGGCGAGACCTGGACGCAACTGACCAACGGCATTCCGTCGAACCTGTCGGCAACTGACCTCGTGATCGATCCCGTCAACCCGGCCACGTTATATGCGGCCTATGGCGACATCTTCGGTGACACGCGCAACGGCATCTACAAGACGACCGACGGCGGCAAGACCTGGAGCAAGCAGACGTCGGGGCTGCCGAGCAATCCCGGTCGCGTGTCGCTGTCGATCGCGCCCTCGCGGGCGCAGCGCCTGTATGCGATCTTCGTCAACCGGAGTTCGGCGAGTTCGGGCGGCGCGTCGACGCTCGGGGCTTACAAGACCGACAACGGTGGCGCGAACTGGTCGCGGATGAGCGCTGCGGGCAACTTCCAG
>NYZE01000128.1 GCA_002685965.1 Planctomycetota bacterium
GCGCCGTGGCCGGTCGAGCGCCCCTGGCCAGCGCTCATGGACTCGGCAATGCACGCGTCGATGTCGTGTTTTCGTGCTTGCACGGCGTCGGCGGCGAAGATGGCCGGGTCCAGACACTGCTTCAGGCCGCCGGGCTGCCCTACGTCGGCTCCGGGCCGGCGGCATCGTCGGTTGCGATGAGCAAGCTGATGAGCCGTCTGGTCTTCTTGGGGGCGGGACTCACCATGCCGCGCGCCTTCCTGCCAACGCGGCAGGAGGCATGGACCATGTCGGTGGCCGACGTTCGTGAGCGTCTGCAGCGCGAAGGGTTGGCCTTCCCGCTGTTCCTGAAAGAGGATGTCGGGGGATCGTCGATCGGCGTGGAAAGGCTGGAAGAGGCCAGTGGGCTTTGCGGCGCACTCGAGCGCGTGCGCAAGCTCGGCCCCTACTGGGTGCTCGAGGAGGGTGTCAGCGGCGTCGAAGTGACCTGCCCGGTGCTCGGCAATGTCGGCCAGCACCTGGAAGCGCTGCCGCCAGTCGAGATTCGGCCCCGGCACTCGACCTTCTTCGACCACGCCTCGAAATACGACGCGGAGGCGACCGAAGAGCTATGTCCGGCGCCGAGCTTGTCCCAGGGAGAAACCGCGCGCTGTCAGGACCTGGCCGTCCGCGCCCACGACCTACTTGGCTGCTCTGGCGTGTCGCGCACGGATATGATCCTGGCGGGCGGCGAGTTCTACTTGCTCGAGACCAATACGATTCCCGGCTTCACACCAGCGAGCCTGCTGCCGCGCGCCGCGAGCACAGTCGGCATGACGTTCGGCAACTTGTTGACGCGCCTCGTCGACCTTGCGCTCGAAGCCGGCACGCTGGGCGCGCTCAACCCGGCAACAGTCGATCCAGCAACCGAGAACTTGGCAACCGGGGCGAGCGAGCCCCGACGAAACGCATGAACAGTCCACCTGAACAAACAACCGACACTGCGCTGCGCGTCGGGGTGCGCGGAGCCGCCGGCCGGATGGGCCGCGAGGCTTGTCGCGCGATCGATGGCGCGGCTGGCATGGACCTCGTCGCGCAGATCGATCTCGGCGAGGACCCGGAGACCGCCTTCCGCCAAGCAGGCGTCACGGTCGCCCTCGACTTCACGGTGCCTGAAGCTCTCGGCGAAGGCGTGCCGTCCATGCTGCGCGCGGGGGCGCGAGTCGTGGTCGGGACGAGCGGCGTTACCGACACTCAGCGCGAGGCGTGGGACGGACTCGCACGCGACGTCGACTCCGCGGTGCTCGTTGTGCCGAACTTCTGCGTCGGCGTCGTCTTGTTGCAGAGCTTCTGCCAGCGGGCTGCGAAGTTCTTCGACGATGTGGAGGTCATCGAGTTGCACCACGAGCGCAAGGTCGATAGCCCTTCCGGCACCGCCAGCGACACGGCTCGGCGCATTGGCGAGGCACGCCCGGATGGTGTGGCCAACCAGAACGCCGATTCCTCCGACTTCCGTGGTGGCCGTGTCGATGGCATCCCGGTGCACTCCGTACGGCTGCCGGGGTTGCTCGCACATCAAGAGGTCTTGTTCGGCGGTGTTGGCGAACTCTTGACCCTGCGCCACGACACGAGCGATCGGGCAGCCTTCATGCCCGGCGTGCTACTGGCGTTGCGAGGGGTGCAGGGATTGCAAGGGGTGGTCGTTGGGCTCGAACACTGCCTGGCCGAGCAGTAAGCGTTCCCATGTTGCTCGCCATCCAGGACAAACCCAGCTCGCTCGGAGGAGCGATCGACTTTCTCCAGGATCCGGTGTTTCTCGAGATCGTGGCGATCACGGCGGGCGTGGCGATCCTGGTGGGTGCGCTGCTCCGGATTCGCTCATCGCTGCACCGCCTCGAAGGACGCCGCCTCCTGGTCAAGTACCTCGACGGGGTCGAAGCGTGTCTGTCGGGCGACCCGGAGACGGCAGCGACCGTGCTCGGCTCGGTCGTGGATGCCGATCCAGAGAACGTCGGTGCTCGGCTCGCCCTCGGCGATGCCCTGTATGGTGCGCAGCGCCCGGTCGCTGCGCACCAGCAGCACATGGAAGCACGGGAGGTGTTCGCCGCCGGTGGACCGCAGGTGGACCTCGCGCTGGTCAAGGACCTGCGTGCGGCGGGCGAGCTCGCCGAGGCGCTCGAGCGCGTGGATGCTGCCTTGGCCGAACACGCCAAGGACGAGGCCCTGCTCGAAGAAGCGTGGAGCTTGAAGTCCGAGGCCGGCGCCTTCGAAGGGGCGCTGACTGCCGGGCGCAGTTTGTTCCAGCGACGTGGCGGGGCGAAATGGCGGGAACGCCTCGCCGGCACCGCGGCCCGTGCCGGAATGTTGGCGTTGTCCCGGGGTGAGCCAGAACGCGCCGCCGACCTCTTCCGCGAGAGCCTCGGCTACGACGAGCACAATCGGGAAGCTCGCACCGGTCGCGCCTTGATCGGCTCGCCCGACGACCTTCCTCTGCTCGGCGAGGGTGTGACCGACGGGCCCTTGATGCTCACCGGCGCCGATTCGCCGGCGGCCCGTGTCCTTGCCATCTTCCCGGAGGCCGTATGCGGCGTCTGTGGCACCCCGCGCGAGGGCAGTGCAGGCAACGGCGAGCACGCTCGATGTCCCTCGTGCGGCGACTCGCTGCCGGCCGTCTACGCCGATGCCGAACTTGCAGACACCCTCAAAGACGCCGAAGCCTCCGTCGACGAGATCGAGGAAACCGACGCGTGGTTCCGTCGCCTCGCCTTGCTGGCGCGTGAGGGGGACGATGGAGCCCGGCGCGCACTGATCGAGGGTGGCGGTAAAGCCCTGCATCCCCTCCTTACGACCTTGTTCGAATCCGGCGACAGCCAAGCGCGTCTGCGCGAGATCGTCGTTCTGCTCGGCCAGCGTGACCCGGAAGCGCTGATCGACGCACGTGGGACGCTCAAAGCCCAGGGCCGGGGAATGCTCGATCGACTGACCGGGCGGCGCGACCCTGACCCTGCGCTGGCGCCGGTGTTCCGGCGACTTGGCCCTGCGGCGCGGGAGTGCTTCACGGCGGTGGTGAATGAGGCGGGGGGACTTGCGGATCGTGGATTGCGTGGACTGGTCGTGGACTACTTCGTCGGTCTCGCCGATCTCTCGGCTTTCGAGGACCTCGCGGCACGCTATGCGCCGGTCGAGATCGTCCGCAACCTCAATCGAATGCCAGCAGAGGAAGTGGCGCCTCTGATCGCGTTGCTGCCGGAAGGGCCGTCTTTCCTCGCCGATGCCATCCTCCTGGATCCGGCGCTCGAGCAACCCAACGCCCTCGTGCTCGCTGCGCTACAGGCGCCTGAAGACTTGCAGCCACGCTTCGCCAAGGTCTTCGCCGCGCGCGGGCCCGGGGCACATGTTCTGGCGGCATTGGTCCATCACCTGGACGAGGACCAGACCCGCGCCAAGGCCGAGCAGCTGTTGACGCGGTTTCGCGCCGATGGGCTCGAACACCTGGTGGCGGCGTTTGCGGATCCGGACACACCAGGCAGCGCGCACCCATCGATCGCCCGCTTGATCGCTGCCTGCGGTGAGCACGCCGTGCCGCCGCTCGTGCGGTGTTTCGGGTCCGCGCCGACCGAGGGCGACGATCGTGTCGTGGCCCTCTTGGCCTCGCTCGGTGAGGTGGCAGTGACGCCGCTTGGAGCCGCCTACAGCAACCAGAGCCGCTGGCTCGGCCGTGTCGGCGCGAACCTCTTGCGTGGCCGGTACACCCGTTCCTGCATCGTGCGCGCACTCGGCGCCATCGAGGGCGCTGTCGCAACGAAGGCTCTCGGCGCGCTGGCCGCAGAAGAGACCGACCCGGAGCTCGCCAGCCTGGTGCGCGAAGTGCGCCGCCGCAAGGAAACGCCGTGAGCTGGCTCGGCAGTCTCAACCCGTTGCGGGCCTTCTCTGGCTACTTCGAGCGGCATCCGTGGCACCGGCGCCTGCTGATCCTGGCGCCGATCCTGTTGCTCTTGGCGCTGCTGAACCCGGTGATCGGCTCGGTCGACAAGCTTCTCGCACTCGTGGGCAAGGTGCTCGAGCCGCTGATCAATACTGGAGTCGGGCGCGGCATTCTGCTCGTGCTGCTCCTGCTTCTGATCTGTGTTCTGGTCTACACCTTCGCCCGCGAACGCGTGCTGAACGTGCTCCGCCGCCACGCCCTGTCGATGCACCTGCAGGCCACCGAGGCGTTGCTGCGCGGCGAACACGATCGTGCGCGCAAGGGCTTTGCTCGCGTGCTGCGGTGGGGGCGTTGGATCGATCTCTCGAAGGGGCCAGTGTCCGCCTATGGCTCGCTGAGCATCGACGCCCGGCTCAAGACCGCCCGCATCCGCTTGAGCGAGGACGACGTGCGACGCGCGCGTGCCGAGTTGGCTCGGATTCCACGTGCAGCCTTATCGAAGCGCTTGGCGTTCTCCTACGCCGAACTCAATGCGCGCGTGTTCGCGGGTCATCCAGACCACTTGCCCGACTCCGTGCTCAGAGTCCTCGACGACTCGCACAAGGCGTGGCCGCAGCACGTGGGTATCGGCGAACTCTACGCCGACGTTCTCCTGCAGCACGGTGACGGCGCGCGGGCCGCTGAAGTGCTGACGGAGACGATGCGGCGCACCTCCAAGGGGCAGGCCCCAAGGGTCGCAGAACGCTTGGCTCGCTTGCACGCCGACCTGGCCCGCACCGCCTTGCATAGCGGCGACCTCGCGCTGGCCGGCAAGAACGTCGACCGTCCGCTGCGCCTCTTTGAGAGCGAGGAGGCGCGTCTCCTCAAGGCCGACGTTCACCTGGCCAAGGGCAACGCGGACGCGGCCCTGGCTGTCTTGTCCGACCTGGCGACACCCGCCGCCAAGGAGCGGCTCGGGGCGCTGCTCCGTCATGAGGCCGCGCCCTTGACTCCCCGCGTGCTCTTGAGTCGCGTGCCGCGCCGAGACAGCCTCGTCGTGCTGGCCGAATGGTACCTCGAGAACGGCGAGATCCGGCGTGCGGCTCGCGCACTCGAGGTGTGCCTGCGCAGCGGCCCGCCATCACCTCGCGTGCTCGCGCTGCTCGCCTTGGCGCGCCTGAGTCAGCGTGCGCCCGAAGCCGCCAATGCCGCGCTCGAACGCGCCCTGACCACGCTCAGCGCTCGTGGCGCGCCGTAGCAAGGCCGCGCATCCGAAGCTATCCTCCGGCGCTCCGCGGGCCAGGATGGCGGAATTGGCAGACGCAGTGGATTCAAAATCCACCGGTGGAAACACCATGGGGGTTCGAGTCCCCCTCCTGGTACCAGGTTCTCGGCGGGTGGAGAGATCCAACCTGCGTTCTCCCCGGGGCGGATGTGGATTGTGGAAAACTCTCAATCAGGGTGCAACCTGGCGGCCTCCTCCGCCTATCTGGGGGAGAGAGAGACGTCGGGCGGGCTAGCCCTGCCTGACACTGAGAGACGCAGCGGGGGCTGGTCACGCCGAAGGCGGAAGACCGGCCTTCGTTCTTTTGGGGGCGGATCAGGCGGCGAAAGTGGGCCGCCCTGTGCAATCGGGAATCGGGAGAGCTTTCCCACGCCGCTAAGATCCAGCGCGATGCAGGAGGCTCCCCGACCGGCCCCGGCCGCGGCCGACCCACGGCTCACAGCGCGCAACGAGCTTGCAGGGCGAGCGCTGCGCGTCTTGTCGAGGGGCTTGCTGCACCGGCTCAACAACACTCTAGCGGTGTTCTCCTCGCATGCGCAGATGCTCGAGATCGAAGCGGACGGGGAGGCTTCCGGCGCCGCCTTGAGCCGTGATGCCAGCGCCCTGCGCAGCGCCGTCGAGGGTTCGCAGGGCGCCGTCGACGTCGTCGAACAGCTCTTGCGCGAGCCGGAACGAATGTCAGTGTGCCTCGGTACCTGTTTGCGAAAGCTCACGGACGTCTTGTTGCTGGAGCGCGACGGAGTCCGTTTCGCCATCGAACTGAAGGCGGCACCACACGTGTTCACCTCGGCTCCCGGCGCTGCCGTCGTGATCCTCGCGGTCTTGCTGCTCGATGCCTTGATGGGTGTCGCCACCTCGCCCGCCACGATCGGGGTCGACGTCAGGGCCCGAGGCAACGGCGAGGCCGAGGTCGTGTTGGGCTTGCGTCACCCTGCCGGGCGCCTCCCCTTCCGGGTCAAGGTCGCCCAGCCCAGCGTGGACCTACTTGAGTTCGCCCGGCGAAACGGGATCCTCCTGGCAGTGCACGAAGATCCCGGCGCTTACTGGCTGGGACTTCCCGCCTCCTCGTCGTAGAACGTGCAGTCATGATGACACCCCAGGAGATTGATGACCGCGTCAAGGGCGTCCTGCCCGATGCCGAGGTCGATGTCGTGGACACGAGGGGGGACGCCCAGCATTGGCGCGTTGTGGTGCAATCGGCGACGTTTGAAGGCATGTCGCTCATCGAGCAGCACAAACTCGTGATGTCCTCGCTCGGCGATGAGATCGGCAAGCGCATGCACGCCGTCGAGATCAAGACGATCGTGCGCGCCGGCTGATCAATCAGCGGTCTTCTTCCGGTTCTGGCGGCAAGGTGGATTCGGACGCGGCAGGCTCGCGGTAGAGGACCTGGATCTCTGGTGGCAGAGGCGCCTTGTCGACGATGAAGCTGGAGACCCTCGCCGTATGACTCGAGCGTGCTGCCGCCACGATCGGACTACTGTCCGGCAAGACCCGATAGAGGAGGCCGAGCACGGCAACGATCAGACCGCTAGCGGTCGCGATGCCGAGCAGGCCGCCGCCGAGGTGGTTGTAGAAGCCCATCTCGAGCTGCTTGACCAGGCGGTTGAGCAGCATGGTCATGATGCTCAGTACGACGAGTGCGGCGACGAGCACAATGAAGAACGCCAGGTAGAACGCCGGCTCACCCTCGAGTTCGCTCCAGATGCCCTGCAGGAGGCCCTGCAGGTCGACCGCGAACAGAGTCGCCAACATCCAGGCGAGGACAATGGAAACCAGGCGTGAGGCCTGCCAGACGAACCCTCGAAACAACCCGGCAATCAGGAAGTAGGCGACGATGGCCAGGCTCGTCCAGTCGATCCAGCTCAGCTCGTTGATGATGGACACTTTTCTGACGCCTCCTCAGGGACGGGAGGGACTCTTGCGCACCAGGTGCGACAATACTCAGGTGACAGAATACTCCCGCGCCCGGATGGCCGCATGACTGCATTTGCCGAAGCCAAGGCTGGATTCGACGAGGCCCTGCTGGCTCTGATCGCCTTCGTACGGGTCGACCGCGCGTTGAGCAGCCAGATTCCGGCCGGGCGTAGCGAGTTCTTCGCTCTCGACCCAGCACCTGCAAGGGTGGGTGGGGGAGGGCCCGAAGCGCAACGTTTCCTCGAGTGGTTCGCGCTCGAGCGCCGTGCCGACGGCACCGGCGGACCACCGATCATCGCCTTCGCCAACGCCGGGTGTCCCGGGCTCGCTGCGCCACTGCGTCCGTTCGTCGAGGCACTGGCGGAATCGCGGGTCGGGGTCTTTGCGGTGCGCGAGGCGGACGATCAAGTGTTCGAGGCCGAGGAGGCAGTCACCGGCGTTGCCTACCGCATCTGGATGCCGCTCGAGGAAGGCCGCGTCGCCGTGGGGGGCACTCTCGCCGGGCGTGTTGCGCGGATCCCGGATCCGCTCACCGAGGACGAGGTGTGGTTGTGCACGGACTCGACCGAGGCCTTCGCTAGCCTGGCGCTGTTTGAAGCCTATGGCGAGGAAGCCAGACGAAGCCGACTCGCCGGCAAAGAGCCACAGCTACAGCAACTGGAGCTCGAGCAGGTACTGCGCAACACGGCACTCGGGGCACCAGAACGGATTGGAGACCTCGAAGCGGAGTGCGCCCGTTACCTGGCTGAAGCCGGCGCGACCGCCCACTCACTCCCTGGCGTGGACGAGCTTTCGTATGCGCTGTCCACGACGACCTCCCCGGGCTCGGTCATCGGTCCCTTCCTGGAGGAGGTGGCCTTCCACAGCGAGCTGGATCTCGAGACCGGGCAACGACTCTGCCTGCGTTTGTGGAACGCCCACAAGGCAGGCGACGCCATGAGTTTGAGTGAACCCAAGGCCGACGTCGAGGAGGCCGCACCGCAGCCGCCGCGCGTGGTACCCGAGCGCCTCGGCCAGCACGTGCTCGAAGAGCTCGAAGAAGGTCTGGTGCGCGGCGAGGACATCGAAGGTCTCTTCGGTCGCCTCGAGTCGATCGTCGAGGACGCTGCGCCCACCGTAGGTGAGCCAGAGGAAGCAAAGTGGCAAACCGAGGACCAGGGTGACCTCGCCGCGCTCAGCGCTGAGTACTTGTGGGAGCGTGAACGGGGCAATCAGCCGATGGCGCGCCCCGATCAGGAACGCCTGCGTGGCCTGGTCAAGCTCTTCGAACAACGCGGCAGTAGCGTGCTTGAGGCGCTCGACGAAGAAGACCTCGCCGCGGTGCTGGTGGACCCCTGGAGTCGCGGGGACCTCGTGGCGGCTGTGGCCATCGTGGACTGCCTCGCCGGCCTCATCGCTTGGGCAGAGCGAGTGCACCACCTGAGTCCGAGGCTCGAGCCGAGCAGCATCGTCCCCTTGGTCGAGGAGGAACGGCAACGGACCGAGGCCTTGGCGCAGCGCCTCGAGAGCGAGGCCGTCGATGGTGGCAAGCTCGGCTCGTGGCGGGTCACCGAACACAGCGAGGATGCTTGGCGGCTCGAATGCGAGAACGAGGCGCTTTGCTTGCCCAGCGACCTGCCGTTGCGGGTGGGCGATCTGATTCTGGGTGAAGCTGGTCTCAGCGGCTTCGTGACCGGGTTCCGTGTACTGCCGAGCTTCATCGCCGACGCGGTCTGACCGTTCGCACCGGGCCAGCGCTGCAGGCGCAGACCTGCTAGCACGCAGGCTGTTCTATGCAGGCTTCCCTTCCCTCGAGGTCTGTCTGGAAGAATTGGCCGGTAAGCTCAGCGGAGAGGCCGCTGCGACGACTTGACGCAGGATGGGAGTGAAACTCGGCGCGCTCACGCCCCTATGAGGGGTTTGTCGCTCGGCCCCGTTGTCCCGAGCCCCTCCCAGTCAAGAGCCCTCGAGAGCCGACTGCGTGCAAGCCATCGATTGGCAGACCGTCCTGAGACGTGTCCCCTGCCACCTCCTGTCCCTCCGAAAGGGCGCCAGCCTCAGCCATCTGACGGCCGTGGAAGCCCGCCTGCATGAGTCCCTGCCGACTGCCTATAGGGAGTTCCTCCTCTGCAGCGATGGTGGGTGGGTGGGGGACATCCGCCTCTACGGCACCGACGAACTGGCCCAACTGCTGCATCCGCGAGCCCCAGGCACCCGTCCCTGGCCGCATGAGCGCCGCCTCCTGCCCTTCCATCCAGTCGATCGCTACGGCGTCGAGTGCATCGACCTGGACCGGAACGGCCACCCGATCGTCTGGTGCCGGACCCAGGACCCGGCGAGGGCACACGACCCGCTGGGCGGGGTGCACCCGCTCGCCACGCGAGTCGCTCAGTGGCAGGGCCCGAGGCGACCGGCCATGGACGACACCTACCTCGACTTCCTCGACTGGGCCATGGACATGCTCTTCGAGGTGGCGCTCGTCTGAGCAGCTGCAGCTCAGGGGATGGGCCCGGCACTTCCGATAATGTATATTATGTTGCGTTGGCAGCGACCGCCTAGCCTGCCGTGGCGCCCCCGCACGAGGAACCGCCGCCGGCCGTGCAGCCAAAGCAGTGATTGGCGGTCGCTATATCACGGCTCACGAGGTCGCCGTCGAAGTCCCGCAGGTGCTGGCGAGCGCCGTTCACCCCAAGGCCGACCATCTGGTTGAAGTCGCAGTCGTAGAGCGAGCCGTCCGGGGCGACCGAGATCTGGTCGCGGCACATGGTATTGACCGCCGCCGCTGGATTGAAGCTCGCGCGTAGCTTGGCGCGGTAGGGCTCTTCGTTGCCCGTGCGCTTGAGGAAGGTCAAGAAGCGCGCGATCGGCAGATTGGTCAGCGCGTAGAGCTCGTTGAAGAACACACCCCAGTCCGAGCCCAGTCGCGCCTTGAAGTCCCGTTCGAGGTCTGCCTGCGGGCCCGGTAGATAGGCCCCTCCCGGGTTGTAAACCAGGTTGAGCCGCAGCTTGCTGCCCTGCATCCCGTAGCCCAGCGCGTTGAGCCGGCGCAGACCGCGGATCGAGTCGTCAAAGACTCCGCGCCCGCGCTGGCGGTCCGTGCGCTCGGCCGCGTGGTAGGGCAGCGAGGCGAAGATGTCTACTTCGTGCGCCGCCAGGAATTCCGCGAGGTCCTCCTGGCCGGGCACGAACAGGACGGTGAGGTTGCAGCGGTCGATGACGGTGAGGCCGAGCGCGCGAGCCTCACCGACGAGCCAACGGAAGCTCGGGTTCAGCTCGGGAGCCCCACCCGTCAAGTCGAGCGTCGTGAAGGACCCCTGCTGCAAGGTGGCCAACACCAGCTCCGCGGTCTCGTGACTCATGTTAACGTCGGCGCCGGTCTGATTCGGACCGGCGTCAACGTGGCAGTGCACGCAGAGCTGGTTGCACAGCTTGCCCACGTTGACCTGCAGGGTCTCCAGCGCCCGCGCCCGCAGCGGGAAGAGGGCGTGCTGCTGCAGTTCAGCGTCAAAGGTCGTCACATCGATACCGAGTCGTGCTTGCTACGCATTTGTATCGCATGCGCCAGGCACGAACCCGCCTTGAGCGCGCCAGCGACGTGAATGGCTTCGGTCATCTGTGCCAGGTCAGCGCCGGATTCGAGGCACTTGGTGGAAAGGGAGTCGATGCAGTACGGGCACTGGCAAACATGCGCGACGGCGAGCCCGATCAAGGCCTTTTCCCGCTTGCTCAAAGCACCATCGCCGCCGACCGCCTGGCTGTACCACGCCAAGAAGCTCTCGAAGAGCTCAGGGTTGCCATCCGCCACTTGGCCGTAACGCTCGAGGTCCGCATCGTCATAGTAGCTAGCCATGCCCTGAGCCTAGCCGCCGAACGGCAGTTCACCAGGACAGGCGGAGCGCGGCGTGGAAGGTGACGTCGGGCGATAAGCCGCGAATGACGTCCTCACCGAGGGCGATCTCGACGTGGGCACCATTGGCGAGGCGGATGCGGGCGCCTGCCCAGAGAAAGCCCTGACTGCGATTGGCGTGGGTGTCGTCGAGCCGTTCCAGGAGCGAGTGCTCCCAGTTGACCTGCACCAACGCGGACACATGCTGCCCCACGGCGACCTCCCCACCGATGCCACCAGAGGCAAC
>NYZE01000129.1 GCA_002685965.1 Planctomycetota bacterium
CGGCGGGGGTGGTGCCGTCACGGTGTCCATAGCCGGTGGCGATGCCTTTGCGTTGGACGACAGTGTCCGATTTGACATCGCGGCTCCGTGGGCGCCGGCGATGCTGGCCATGCCGGCGGAGGCCCCAGCGCTCGAGCCGCTAGCGCGCTTCCTGGCCGAGGCGCTCGGTGCGCATCGCGCGCAAACGCGTGCGGATCTCAAGGACGATCGCGAGCAGAGCCCTCAGGACACCCTGCTCCTGGTCGATCGCGGCGAACTCGCCGCCTGGCCCGAGGATGGCGTTGTGCGTCTCCTATTCGGAACTCGCCTGCCGGGGCTCGCTGGCTCGCTGCCGTGCGAGCGTTTTCCGACCTGGGCCCGCGAGAATCCCCTGCTGCGCGGCCTCGACCTGTCGGCGGTCCGCTCCCCTGCCATGCGGTCCGGGTCCGGGCCATTGCCGCCCGGCGCCTCGGTGCTCGCTCGCGTCGGCGAGCGCCCCTTCCTGGTCGTCAGCGACCGGCATCGATTGCTCTGGGTGGCGGTGGATCTGACCACGTCGAACCTCGCCAAACAGCCGTTCTTGCCCATCCTCGCCCTCAGAACTCTCGGTCAGCTGTTGCGCGCGCGTGCCGTAACGCGTGTCAGCGGACTGCTCGATGCCGAGGAGTCACGCGTCGCCGCCGTCCCGCCACCAGGCCCCTTGGTCGAGCCCGTTTTCTGGGTGGCGGCCGTCGAGTTCTGGCCCTGGCTGCTCGCAATCGCGCTCGGCGCCATCGTCCTGCGGGAACTCCTGCGCTGGACACCGCGCGCGGGCGGCTGATAGGATCACGTCTTGGCAGCCCACGACGAAAACATCCTTTCGAGGATCACGGATGAAGGACTCACCTACGATGATGTCCTGATCATCCCCCGGCGCGCCGACATCGTCCCGAGCGAAGTCGTCACTGAAACGCGTCTCACGCGCAACGTGCGGATGAACATCCCGCTCGTTTCGGCGGCGATGGACACGGTGACTGAGGCGCGGCTCTCGATCGCCCTCGCTCAGGAAGGCGGCGTCGGAATCATTCACAAGAACCTCGCGCTCGAAGCGCAAGTGCGCGAGGTGGCCACCGTGAAGCGATCCGCGAACGGTGTGATCCGCGATCCGGTCACGCTTTCCCCCGCCGCCACGGCCGGTGCCGCCAAGGCGTTGATGCGCAAGCACCGCATCTCCGGGCTGCCCGTCGTTGACGACAACAGCGTCGTCGTCGGCATCCTCACCAGTCGTGACCTGCGCTTTCAGACCAGAAGCGATACGCGGGTCGATGATCTCATGACGCGCGACGTCGTGACGGCGAGTTCGTCCACAACGCTCGAACAAGCGCGCGACATCCTGCACGACCACAAGGTCGAGAAGCTAGTGCTCGTCGATGCCGGCCGACGCTTGAGCGGACTGATAACGATCAAGGACATCGGGCTGATCGAGGAGTATCCGCACGCTTGTCGCGACGAGCGCGGTCGCCTGCGTGTTGGCGCAGCGGTAGGCGTGTTCGACTACGAGCGCACGGAGGCTCTGATCGCGGCCGACTGCGACGTCATCGTCGTAGACACGGCGCACGGCCACAGCAAGAACGTGCTCGAGACGGTGCGCGAGATCAAGCGACGTTGGGATATCGAGGTCGTTGCCGGCAACGTAGCGACTGGTGAAGGTACGCGTGACCTGATCGAGGCCGGTGCGGACGCGGTCAAGGTCGGCATCGGACCGGGCAGCATCTGCACGACGCGGGTCGTTGCCGGGGTCGGTGTGCCGCAGTTGACGGCCGTCATGCGTTGCTACGACGTCGCCAAGAACGCGGGTGTTCCGATCGTCGCTGACGGCGGCGTGCGCCAGTCCGGCGACGCCGCCAAGGCGCTAGCGGCCGGGGCGTCCTCGGTCATGATCGGTAGCCTCTTTGCCGGGCTCGAGGAGTCACCGGGCGAGTTGATTCACTACCAGGGACGGACCTTCAAGGCCGTGCGCGGCATGGGCAGCCTCGGGGCGATGGTCAAGGGCAGCAAGGATCGCTACTCGCAGGGCGACATCGAGGAGCGCGACAAGCTCGTGCCCGAAGGGGTCGAGGGGATGGTTCCCTACAAAGCCCGTCTCAGCGACTACGTGTATCAGTTCGTCGGTGGCCTGCGCAGCAGCATGGGCTACTGCGGTGTGTCGACGATCGAAGAGTTCGCGCGCGAAGCCCGGTTCGTGCGCGTGACGCCGGCGGCCCTCAACGAGTCGCATCCGCACGACATCATGATTACCAAGGAAGCACCAAACTACCGGGGCAAGGACGTTTGATGACGGAGGCGACCGGGCGGAAGGGGTTACGCCGCGGCGTCCTGATCGTTGACTTCGGTACGCAGTACTGCCAGCTGATCGCACGCCGCGTGCGCGAGCACGGTGTATTCTCGCACATCACGACACCAGCCGGTGCGGTCGCGCAGGTCGAGGCTGGAGGCTACGGTGCGATCATCCTGTCGGGCGGGCCGCGTTCTGTTTACGAAGCGGACGCGCCCGTGCTCGACCCAGCCGTGCTCGACCGCGGTTTGCCGGTGCTCGGCATCTGCTACGGCATGCAGTGGTTGTCGCGCGCGCTCGGTGGCGAAGTCGTGCCGGCCACCGGTGAGACGAGCCGCGAGTATGGCCACGCCGAGCTCTCGCTCAACTCAACGCCGGGGCCCGTCTTCGACCGTGTCGCCGGACCGACCCAGGTGTGGATGAGCCACGGCGACGAGGTCGCGACGCTGCCAGAGGGGTTCGTTGTCGGGGCCAGCACGCCGACCTGTCCGAACGCCGCAGCCTATGACGCGTCGCGGCGCATCGCGATGCTGCAGTTTCATCCCGAGGTGACGCACACGGTCGAGGGGCAGACCATCTTGCGCAACTTCTTGTTCGACGTCGCGCAGCTGGAAGCGGACTGGAGTCCGGGTTCGATCGTCGAGGAGACGGTGGCGGCGCTTCGCGAGCAGATCGGGACCGGTGAAGTCGTGCTCGGGCTCAGCGGCGGTGTCGATTCGTCGGTTGCTGCCATGTTGATCCATCGGGCGATTGGCGACCGGCTCCACTGCGTCTTCGTCGATAACGGACTGCTGCGCGCCGGTGAACGCGCCAGCGTCGAAGGCCTGTTCCAGCGTAACTTCGAGATGGACGTCTGCGTCGTCGATGCCTCCGAGCGCTTTCTCGAAGATCTCGCCGGCGTCACGAACCCGGAGAAGAAACGTCACCTGATCGGGCACCGCTTCGTCGACGTCTTCCGTGAGGCTGCGTCGCGCTACGAGGACGCCCGCTTCCTTGGTCAGGGCACGTTGTATCCCGACGTGATCGAGTCGGTGGCGGCGCACGGCGGCGCGACCTCGGTGATCAAGTCGCACCACAACGTCGGCGGCCTGCCGGAAGACCTGGGCATGGAGCTCGTCGAGCCGTTGCGCCAGCTCTTCAAGGACGAGGTGCGCGTTATTGGGCGGAGCATGGACATGCCAGCGGAGGTCATCGACCGCCAGCCCTTCCCGGGCCCCGGCCTCGCCGTGCGGATCGTCGGCGAGATCACGCGCGAGCGTTGCGAGCTCTTGCGCGACGCCGACCGCATCATCACGACTGAGATCGAGGCGGCCGGTTGTAGCGCTGGTCTGTGGCAGTACTTTGGTGTGCTGTTGCCCACCGTGCAGTCGGTCGGCGTGATGGGGGATGCGCGCACGTATGAGAACCCGGTCGTACTGCGTGCGGTGACGAGCGCCGACGCCATGACCGCCGACTGGGCTTTCCTGCCTGAGGACCTGCTGCGCCGCATCAGCAACCGGATCATCAACGAGGTCCGTGGCGTCAATCGTGTCGTCCTCGACATCACGAGCAAGCCGCCTGGCACGATCGAGTGGGAGTAGCGGCGCCGCGCATTTCGGCGGAGATGCCCGAGCCCGTTCTGCTCGCACCGGGTGTGGTTGCGCTTCGTGAAGAAGTGCGTGCGCTGGGCTGGCTGGAAAGCCGCCCTTCTTGGGCGGTCGTTGGACGACCTGAAGCCGGAGTTCGTCCACTTCCGCGCTAACCGATAGCTCCGAACTCCGAGGATGGCCGTTAGACTGCTTCGCTTGGTGCTCCGAAAGAAAATCGTCATTGGCGTGGTCGGCCTTGCCGCACTCGCAGTGTTTGCGAGCCTGCTCTCCTACTTGCACTGGGTCGAGGCGCGCAGGCGGTGGACGACCGTCGTCGACGGAGAGTTCTACCAGTCCGCCAAGATGCCGCCGTCGGAGTTGGTCGAGCGAGCGATGCAGCACGGCTTGCGCGCCGTCATCGACTTGCGCGACGACGAGCCGGACAACGTCGCAGCGGAACGTCGTGCGTTGACCGAGAAGGGGATCAAGTACAAGCACTTGCCGACGCAGTACCCGCCGAGCGATGACACGGTGCGCGACTTCGTCGACTTCCTCTCGAAGTTGGAGCACCGCCCGGCGCTCGTTCACTGCAGCGAAGGTGAAGGTCGCTCGGTGTTGTTCGCGGCGTTGTATCGCATTCACTTCGAGGGCTGGAGCAACGAGCAGGCCTTGGATGGCACGACGCGACTGCCCGCCGAACTGAAGTTCCTCGGCGCCTTGTTCCCGGGTTTCGCTGACTTCGATCCGGTGACCGTGAAGGGCCAGTACGTGCTCAAATACGAGAGGGTCACCCCCGAGAAGCCGGGCCGTCCCAAGAAGGAGAACAAGGGTCAATGACCTTGCGCGTTCTCGTCGTCGGCTGCGGCAACATGGGCAGGTCGCACGCTCGCGCCTACCAGACCCTCGATGGCTTCGAGTTGGCTGGCCTCGTGAGCCGCGGAGACAGCCGTGAGGAGCTCTCTCAGGAACTCGGCGGAGTGCAGACGTTCGGTGACTGGAAGCAGGCTCTCGCCGAAGCAAGGCCCGAGGTCGTGTCGATCAACACCTATCCGGGCACGCACGCCGAGATCGCGCGCGCGAGCCTCGAGGCCGGCTGTCACCTGTTCGTCGAGAAGCCGCTCGCAGAGACCGTGGCCCAAGCGCAGTCGATCGTCGACCTCGCTGTCGAGAAGCAGCGTAAGGTCGTCGTCGGCTATATCCTGCGCGTGCACCCGGCGTGGCAGAAGTTCATCGAGGTTGCACAGACGCTTGGCAAGCCGCTCGTCATGCGCATGAACCTCAATCAGCAGAGTCGCGGTCCGGAGTGGAAGACGCACAAGAATCTCATGGACTCGATGTCGCCGATCGTCGACTGCGGCGTGCACTACGTCGACGTTATGTGTCAGATGACGCGGGCCACGCCGGTGCGCGTCAGCGCGATCGGCGCACGGCTGACCGAGGAACTGCAGCCCGGGATGTACAACTACGGGCAGCTGCAGGTCAGCTTCGACGACGGCTCGGTCGGCTGGTACGAAGCCGGTTGGGGGCCGATGATGAGCGAGGTGGCTTACTTCGTGAAGGACGTCGTGGGCCCCATGGGCTGTGCCAGCATCGTCGAGAAGGGGGCTGGCTCTTCGTCCGACGTCGGCTCGCACACGCAGACCAGCACGCTGCGCGTCCACTCATCGGAGCGTGACGCCGACGGCGAGTTCGTCGAGCCGGACCAAGACCTCGACACGACCGACGAACCCGACCATGGCGAGCTGTGCAAGCGCGAACAGGAAGTGCTGTTGCGCGCGATTCGCGACGACCTGGATCTGAGCGACCACCTTGCTGACGCGGTGAACAGTCTCCGTATCGTGCTGGCGGCTGATCAAGCGTTCCGCGAGGGGCGCACGGTCGACCTATGAAATAGGCGGCGGGGCTCGTCGCAATCGCACCCCCATCTCACGAACATTCATTCCTGCGCGCGGCAGGTTTCCGTTGGTTCGACTCGGACGCTAGGATCCCGCGCTTGCATTCCGTATCGGAGCCCCGGTTGAGCAGCACGCCTGAGCCCGCACTCGCGATCGATCACGTCACCAAGCGCTTCGGCAGCTTCACCGCTGTTGATTCGCTGTCCTTCAGCGTCCAGCCCGGCTGCATCTTTGGCTTTCTGGGCCCGAACGGGTCCGGCAAGACGACGACGATGCGCATGATCATGAGCATCTTCTACCCCGACGAGGGGTCGATCCTCGTGCTGGGTCATCCGCGCGCAGAGGAGATCAAGGACCGCCTCGGCTACCTGCCGGAGGAGAAGGGCCTCTACAAGAAGATGAAGGTCGGCGAGATCGTCACCTACTTCGGGACGCTCAAGGGCATGGACACGCATACGGCCAAGGAGCGTGCTTCGCAGCTCTTGCGCGACTACGGCCTCGGCGACTGGATCGACAAGAAGTGTGAGACGTTGTCGAAGGGCATGGGCCAGAAGGTGCAACTATTGGGCACGATCGTCCATGAGCCGGACCTGGTGCTGCTCGATGAGCCGTTCTCGGGCCTCGATCCGATCAACATGGAGGTCATGCGCGACACGATTCTGTCCATGGCCAAGAACGGCAAGACGGTGATCTTCTCGACGCACGTCATGGCGCAGGCCGAGGAGATCTGTGACCGGATCTTCCTGATCTACAAGGGCAAGAAGCTGCTCGATGGCACGCTGGCCGAGGTCAAGAGCGGCGGTCCGCGCGCGATCCAGGTCGACTATGAGGGCGATGTCGGCTACCTGCGCAACGATCCGACCATCGATCGCATGAACGATTCCGGCCAGTCGGCGGAGATCTACCTGAAGGACGGCGAGGACGCGCAGGACCTGCTGCAGAAGCTTGTCGGCAAGGTCAAGGTCCGCCGCTTCGACCTGCGTGAACCGTCACTGCACGAGGTCTATGTGCGTGCGGTCGGCGGCGACGTCGACCCATTCACGGCCTCGTCGGTGGAACTACGCTGATGGCCAAAAAGACATATCTGATCGCCCGGCGCGAGTTCATCGAGAACATCCGCACCAAGGCGTTCTGGATCGGGATCCTGATGTTCCCGGTCATTTGGGTGGTCGCGCTGACCGTCCCGGCGCTGTTCAAGAAGGCCAAGAGCGTACGCAACTACGCGGTGCTGGATCAGTCCAAGGATGGCTGGTTCATGCGGGCTTTTGAGCAGCGGACCCGCATTCCCGATCTCGGCAGACTGTTCGACCGTTGGCAGAAGGCTGACCACGCCGGACGCGCGGAGCTGCCACAAGCACTGTCGGAGGCCCGCTGGCAGCGAGTCATGTCATCCGACAGCGATCGGCGCCGCCAGGCACTCGACCAGATCAGAGTGCTCTACGAGATGCTGGATACAGCCGGCGTAGAGTTCAATCCTGAGCGCCTCGACGGGTTTCGCGACCAGATCCCAATCCCGATCGCCGACGAGCAGTTTGCTGCGGCGAAGGCTGTCGTTCAGGACCTCAACGACTTCAAGGCGTGGTGGCAAGAACGTGCCGAGTCGAAGGACAAGGAGGTGAGGCAGAGCGTCGCCGACTTGGTTGGCGACGCCGGGCTGGGGAAGTACCAGCGAGTCGAGGCCTCGGACGAGGAGTGGCTCAAGGCTGATCTCGCCAGTGGGGACCTGTTCGCATACTTCGTCGTACCGAGCGATCCTGTGGGCAAGGCGCCGGAGCCTGACAAGCCGAGGCCGGTCAAGACCCCGGATCCCGGCAAGGGTGATGGGAAGGGTGAGGTAGGCAGGGACGACGGCGGCAAGGAGGTGGAGGCTCCCGATCCGAACGGATTCAAATACGTGACCAAGAAGGAGAATCTCGCGGACCGGGATCTCAAGGATTGGTTCACGAGACACGGCAACCGGATCGTGCGCAAACGGCGTATCGAGAGCATTCACCTCGACTCCGGGCGCGCCAGCTGGATCAGTCAGGGCATCTCCTTCTCGGAGAAACGTCTCGGCGAAGGCGGCAAGGAGGAGGAGGTCGAGAGGGCTGACCAGGTTCTCCAGTACGCGCCGATCGTCTTCGTCTACATGCTGTGGATCTGCGTCTTCACGATGGCCAACATCCTGCTGACGAACACGATCGAGGAGAAGTCCAACAAGGTCATCGAAGTGTTGCTGTCGTCGGTGTCACCATTGCAGCTCATGCGCGGCAAGATCCTGGGTCTGGCCGCGATGGGTCTGACCATGGTCGCGTGCTGGGCAGTCTTCGCCTGGCTCGGCATCAAGCTGGTGCCGATGTTCATCGACGGTTCCGCGAGCGTGATCGCCGAGTTTGGCATCGACAAGATCCTCACCAATCCCCGCTATCTGGTGAGCTTCCTCATCTACTTCCTGGGCGGCTACCTGCTCTACGCATCGATGCTGGTCGGCATCGGTGCGGTCTGCAACAGCCTCAAGGAAGCGCAGAACCTCATGCAGCCGGTCGTGCTGATCCTGATCATTCCGCTGCTCGCGATGTTCCCGATCGTTCAGGACCCGAACGGCACGCTCGCCAAGGTCCTGACCTATGTCCCGGTGTTCACGCCGTTCGTCATGATGAACCGCGCCGCAGGACCGCCGACGATGCTTGAGTACCTGATCTCGACGATCCTGATGATTGCGACGATCTGGTTCGCCATGTGGCTCGCGGCGAAGATCTTCCGTATCGGCATCCTGATGACCGGCAAGCGGCCGAAGATCCGCGAGATCATCGGTTGGATGAGAGCGCCGGTCGGCAGCATTCCGGTGCGAGCCGCCGACGGCGAGACGAGCTAGCGGTCGAACTCTTCCTCGAACAACAGGTAGGGCGTCGCAGACATGCCGACCGTTCGGTAGGTCTCTTGCGCGCGGTCGTTCTCGCGTTCGACGTAGAGGCGGATGCCGATGACACCGCCCTTGGCCTTGGCGCGCGCTCGCACTTCCTGGTGCAGCGCGCGGTACACCCCCCGGCGCCGGAACTGGGTCGGCACGAACACCGACTGGATCCACCAGAACCAGCCGTCACGCCAGTCGCTCCATTCCTTGGTGACGAACAACGACCCGGCTACCGTGCCGTCGGTCTCGGCGAGGAGGTAGAAACCCTTGTCCGGGTCGGCGAACGCGTTGCTGACGCCATCGCGAATCAGCGTTGCACCGAGCGGCTTGCCCTCTGTTTCGAGCGCCATTGCTTCCTGGAAGCCGGCGATCGTCTCGCAGTCGTCGGCGACCGCATCGCGAATGTGAACCTCAGTCACTCTGTAGCTCCTCGAGCACGGTGGTGAACACCTTGTGGATGTCGTTCGAGAACAGCACTATGCGTAGATCTTCGATGTGCGACTCCCGTGCCATCTCGCTGAGCGCGATCTTCGCCGCCTCCGGCCATGGATAGCCATAGATCCCGCACGAGATCGCCGGAAACGAGAGGCTCGTGAGCCCGTGCTCCTCGGCGATGGCGATCACGGATCGATAGCACGACGCGAGCAGCCCCGGCTCGCCAGCCGCACCGCCCTGCCACACGGGCCCGACCGTGTGAATCACGTGTCGCGCCGGAAGATCGTGCCCGGTCGTGATGCGCGCTTGTCCGGTCGCGCAGCCGTTCGGGTAGCGCTCCACGCACTCGGCAAGCAGGCCGGGCCCGGCGGCGCGATGGACCGCACCGTCGACGCCGCCGCCGCCGCGCAGCGCGGAGTTGGCGGCATTCACGATCGCATCAACGTTCTCGCGCGTGAGGTCGCCCTTTACGATTCGAATCCGATGCATGATGGAGAGCGCGTGACGATACCGACGATGCCGCTGCTCGGCCAAGGCACGTGGCGGATGGGGGAGGATGCGGCCTGCCGGAGTGCCGAGGTGCGAGCCCTGCAACTCGGCATCGACCTCGGTATGACGCTGATCGACACCGCGGAGATGTACGGCGACGCCGAGTCGGTGGTCGGCGAGGCGATCGCGGGCCGACGCGACGAGGTCTTCCTCGTGTCCAAGGTCCTGCCGTCGAATGCATCACGACAGGGCACTCTGCGCGCCGCCGACCAGAGTCTCGCCAAGCTCGGCACGGACTGCATGGACCTCTACCTCCTGCACTGGGAGGGATCGCACCCGCTCGAGGACACCTTCGCCGCGTTTCAGGACCTGCAACAGCAGGGCAAGATCCGCGCCTACGGCGTCAGCAACTTCGATGTGACGGCCATGCGCGCCGCCTGCGCAACACCGGGTGGCGACGGCGTGGTTGCCAATCAGATCCTCTACAACCTGACCCGGCGCGGTCCCGAACCGGAGATCATCCCCGAGTGCAGCGCGGCTGGCGTTACGGTCATGGCCTACTCGCCACTCGAGCAGGCGCGCATGGACTTCGGCGGTGTCCTCGCGTCAATCGCGCGCCGACACGACAGAACCCCCGCGCAGATCGCGATCGCTTGGACACTGCGGCTGCCCGGCATCGTGTCGATCCCCAAGGCCACCCACGAGGACCATGTGCGCGAGAACGCCGCCGCCGCCGCCATCGAGCTGACCGAGCAAGATCTAGACGAACTCGATACGACCTTCCCGGTCCGCGGTCCAAGGCTCGAATACCTGTGAGCTCGGACCGAGCCATCATCCGCGCCAGTAACCTGCGCAAGAACTATGGCGACTTCGAGGCCGTGCGTGGCATCAGTTTCGCTGTCAACAAGGGCGAGTGCTTCGGTTTCCTCGGCCCGAACGGCGCCGGCAAGACGACGACGATGCGCATGATCTATCGCGCCGCACCGATCGGCGGAGGCCGACTCGAGGTCCTCGGCCTCGATGTCGGCGCGGGCGGCAACGACCGCGCGATCAAGCGTCGACTCGGTGTCGTGCCGCAGGAATACAACCTCGACGAACGCCTTTCTGCACGCGAGAACCTGACGGTGTTTGCTCGCTTCTACGAGCTCTACGGCCCAGCGGCAGCGGCGCGCGTCGCCGAACTGCTCGCCTTCGTCGGACTCGAGGAGCGCCCGGACCTTCCGGTCGCCGCGCTCTCCGGCGGGCTCAAGCGGCGCGTACAGATCGCTCGCGGCTTGCTCGGCGACCCGGACATCGTCGTGCTCGACGAGCCGACCACTGGCCTCGATCCGACGGCGCGCAACGCGCTGTGGGAACGGCTGCTCGAGCTGAAAGGCCGCGGTGTCACGCTGGTGCTGACGACGCACTACATGGACGAGGCGTACCGGCTCTGCGACCGGCTCATGATCATGGATCGGGGCGTCATCATTGCCGAAGGCTGCCCCGACGAACTGATCACCGCGCACGCCCCAGGCGGCAACCTCGAGGACGTCTTCCTCGCGATCACCGGGCACAGCCTCGAGGCGGACGAGTGAGGCTCTTGGGCGACCTCGACACCAAGATGGCCTGGGCCGTCTTCATGCGCAACGCGACGGAGTACTCGCATTCCTGGCGCATGAACATCCTGCCGAACTTCTTCGAGCCGGTGCTCTACCTGATCGGCATGGGCATTGGTCTTGGCCACTACATGTCACGCGGGTTGGATGGCGGCGACTACGTCGTCTTCATCGCGCCAGGGCTGTGTGCGTCGGCGGCGATGAACGGTGCGTCGTTCGAGACCACCTACAACATGTTCATCAAGATGACCTATGTCCGGCTCTACGACGCCTACCTGTCGACGCCGGCGCAGATCCAGGACGTGGTTGCTGGCGAGAACCTGTGGGCGGTTGCGCGCGCCATGTTCTACGGACTCGGTTTCCTGCTCGTCATCGCCGCCATGTCGCTGTTCGGCGTGCCGCTCCTGACTAGCCCGGCGGCGCTCTTGATGCCGCTGGCGATCGTGCTGATCGGCGCGACGTTTGCCCTGATCGGCTCGCTGTTCACGTCGATGATCAAGCAGATCGACCTCTATTCGTACTACTACACGCTCTGGCTGACGCCCCTGTTCCTGTTCTCGGGCATCTTCTTCCCGGTCGACCGCTTTCCCGGAGGTGAGACGGTGGCCTGGTGCACGCCGCTCTTTCACGCCGTGCGCCTGTCGCGCGGCCTGTGTCAGGGGCCGCTGGGCACCGAGCACGCGGTCAGTGCGGTCTGGTTGGTTGTGCTGTGCGGCCTACTGCTCACCATTGTCCCTAAACGGCTTAGGGCTCGTTTTTGGCAGTAGCCAAGGTCGAGGGGAATCTCTGTAACGAGTGAGGAGGTTTCCGGATTGCGGGGACAATCACTTCCCTCTTTTCCCGGAGACCCCGATGACCTTCTTCTCTTCCAGAACTCACCTGATCCTCCTGGCCGGCCTGTTTGGCACGGCCCTCGCCGCTCCGGCTGCCGCCGGTCAGCTCGACCGCGACAACTCAGCCGAGACCGCCTGGCTATGGTCGTACAACCAGACAGTGACCCAGATTCAGGGGAACCGCGCGAAGGGCTATCGCATCGTCAGCCTCGAGGTCGATACGACGTCACCGTTGCGTTTCAGCGTCGCGTTCGTTCACAACAGCGGCACCTATGCCCGCTCGAGCAGCACGTGGTACTACGGCACGCCGAGCTTCGTCGAGAGCAAGCGCGCCGGCCGTCGCGTGACCGCGCTGGCGCCGTACGTGATCAACAATCAGCTCTACATCGCGGCGAGCTTCGTCGCCAACACCGGCTCCCACGCCAAGAGCTGGGGCTACTACTACGGCACGTCGAGCTACATCTCGGGCAGAGTTACGGCGCTGAGCGGCCGGATTACCGACCTCGGTAGCTATGTGATCTCGGGAAAGCGCTACTACTCTGCGGTCATCGTGCGCAACACGGGCACTGACGCGCGGACGTGGTGGTGGTACCTCGGCGTGTCACCGAGCTACATCGCGTCACGCCTGAGCGCCAACGGAGCACGCGCGATCGACCTCCAGTATCTTGGTGGCGGCCTGTACAACGTCGTCATGGTGCGCGGCTCGAACATGCCGCACTCTTGGTGGTACTACAACGTCGACGCCAACTACCTGTCCGACAAGATCGGTCAGAACGGCGCCCGGCTGATCTCGCTGCAGCGTGTTGGCACGCGCTTCCACGCATGCATGATCAACACCTCGAATGCGCTGACCACCAAGGTCGGCGACATCATGCGACGGATCCCCGGCACCACGGGCATCCACATGAAGCAGGTCAATGGACCCGTGCTCGTCTGGCTCAACGGCAACCGCATCTACGAGCCAGCGAGCTCGATGAAGACTCTGCACCACGTGCACGCGATGCGGCAGGTGCACCTCAAGAAGATCAGCCTGACGAACAACATCCGCACCTATCAGCACGCCAACAAGGACATCTGTCCGAATACGGCGCTGCCCTGGAAGTCCCAGTCGCTCGGTGAGGACAACCTCAAGCCGATGATGTGGTACTCGAACAACGTCACCACCATGAGCGTCGAGCTCCACTTTGGCCGCGCCAACCTAGTGGCGACGGCGCGCGCTCTCGGCATGACGCGGACCAATATTCGTCACGTGCTCGGCTGCGGCGGGCCGCTGTCAAACCAGTTGACGCTTGAGGACGTGGGCAAGCTGTTCGAGGCCGTCGCCAACGGCTACCTCGGCACCTCCAAGAGCGACTTCTACCGGCTCATGGGCAACTACAGCCTCAGCACGTCGATCGACCAAGAGGGCGCAGCGATGAAAATCCCGTCCAGCACGCTCAACGCGTTCAAGAGCTACGTCATGCACGTCGCCAAGGGCGGAAGCTACAACATCGGCGTTACGCGCCATCGCTCGCACGTCGGTTGGATGCGCTTGCCCTTCTGTGTCAAGAACCAGGTCGTGCTGCGCGAATACGTCTACGGAAACTTCATCAACGACGCTACCAGCGAGATCAACTTCAACCTGTTCAGCACGGCCCGCGACGAGATGCGCCGCGATGTCATTCGCCAGGCCCTGACGACCTGGAAGGACTCCAAGCTCAACGGCAGCGTGGTCGCCATCGGCACCGGCTGTGTCGGCAGCAACGGCAGGCTGCAGCACTATTCGGCCGGCATTCCCGAGATCGGCCAGACGCAATACTTGAGGTTGCTGCGCGGAGCCAAGTCAAGCGTCGCGGTCATGCAGTTCGGTTTCTCGAACAAGAACTGGGGTCCGTTCAAGCTGCCGCTCGACCTGAGCGTCTTCGGCGCGCCGGGCTGCAAGCTCTACAACGACCCGATGATCGGCTTCGGCGCTGCAACGGACTCGACCGGCTACGCCAACATCTCGTGGCCGTTGCCCAACGTGAAGGCCTTCATCGGCATCAAGTTCTTCACGCAGTATCTGTGCCTCGACAAACAGGCCAACGTCCTTGGGCTGACCTACAGCAACGGCCTCCAGACCACGGTTGGCGGCTGGCGGAAGTAGCAAGGCGAGAGAGATAGACAGATAGAGAGGGCCAGAAGCTCCCTTCCGGGCATCGCTCGGAGGGGAGCTTTTCTGTGGTTGGTGCTATGCCAGATGGTTGCGCCAAGGCTCGATCGAGTCCGTCCTAGGACAAGCGATCGTCTACCAACGGTCGGGCTGCGCTTCCTGCCAGCAGCGGACATAGCCCTTCGGCCGTTCAGTCCCCAACAGCTGGCCAGGCTCGAGGAACGGGTAGATCTGCGCCAGGTGGCGTGACTCGGTCTCGCTGATTCGGCGGTAGACGTGCCAGGGTTTCAGCTCGCCGGGGCCGGTGAGCCCCGCCGCCGCGAGTAGGTGGGTGAGGCTCTTCACCGTGGCTTCGTGAAAGCGGGCGACGCGCAGGGTCTTGGGTTCGACAGCGAGGCCGCGCACGAGGTCGGGGTTCTGAGTGGCGACGCCGACCGGGCAGTCGTTGTGATTGCAGCGCAGCGCTTGGATGCAGCCGAGCGCGAACATCATGCCGCGGGCTGCGCTGCCCCAGTCGGCGCCGAGGGCGATCTTGGTGGCCAGGTGGAAGCCCGTGACGATCTTGCCCGAGGCGTTGAGCTTGACCTTGTCACGCATCCCGCAGCCGGTCAGCAGGTTGTGCACGAAGACCAGGCCGTCGACGAGGGGCATGCCGAGCGAGTTCGAGAACTCGAGCGGCGCGGCGCCGGTGCCGCCCTCGGCGCCATCGACCGAGATGAAGTCGGGATGCAGTCCGCTCTCAAGCATGGCCTTACAGATCGCGGCGAACTCGCCTTTGTCGCCGACGCACAGCTTGAAGCCGACCGGTTTGCCCCCGGACAGCTCGCGCAGCCGGACGACGTAGTCGAGCAGGCCCCGAGGTGTCGAGAACTCGCTGTGTGCCGGCGGCGATACGACGGTCTTGCCCGCCTCCACGAGGCGGATGGCCGCGATCTCCTCGCTCACCTTCTTGCCCGGCAGGATGCCGCCGTGCCCCGGCTTGGCACCTTGCGACAGCTTGACCTCGATCATCTTGACGTTCGGTCGCTCTGCCATTGCCGAGAACGCCGCCGCGTCGAAGCGGCCATCGGTGTTGCGACAGCCGAAGTAGCCCGTGCCGATCTGCCAGATGAGATCGCCGCCGGGCTCGAGGTGATGGGGGCTGATGCCGCCTTCACCGGTGTTGTGCGCGAAGCCACCGAGCTTGGCACCGCCACTCAGCGCGCGGATCGCGTTCTGGCTAAGTGCGCCGAAGCTCATGGCGGCGATGTTGTAGACCGAACAGGAGTAAGGCTGACTGCAGGTCGATTCGCCGATCATTACGCGCGGGTCCTCGTCGCTGACGGGCGCCGGCGCCAAGGAGTGATGCATCCACTCGTAGCCGGGTTCATAGAGGTCTCGCCGCGTCCCGAATGGCAGCGTGTCGGTCTCGCCCTTGGCGCGCTGGTAGACAAGCGAGCGCAACTCGCGGTTGAACGGCACACCGTCGGTGTCGGATTCGATGAAGTACTGGTTGATCTCCGGCCGAATCATCTCGAGCCAGTAGCGGAAGTGCCCGATGACCGGAAAGTTGCGGAGCACCGCGTGTTCCTTCTGCACGACGTCGTAGAGCCCGAGTGCGGTGACCGGCAGGACGAGCGCGAGTGCGAACAGCGTTGCGCTCCAGAAGAAGCTGAGGAGCAGGACGAGCGCCAGTGAGAGCGTCGCTAGCAAGTAGAAGCTCGTGCGGATGCTCATGGTCGGAAGTCCGCAAGCGCCTGGCTCGCGGCTTCGAGCGTCTCTCGGCGCTTGCAGAACGCGAAGCGCAGCAGTCGTTGTCCCTCGGCCACGTCGCGACTGTAGAAGCTACTCGGTGGAATGGCTGCCACCTTGTGTTGGCGAATCAGGTGCATGGCGAGATCGACGTCGGTGCCGTCGAACAAGCCGTCAAAGGCGGCCAGCACGAAGTAGGACCCCTGCGGCACGGCGCACTGGAAGCCACTTCGGTCGAGGATCGACAGCAGTAGTTGTCGCCGTTCGTCGTAGTCGGCGCGGAACTGGGTCAGGTAGTCGTCGCGCAACTCGCGCAGCGCTCGCGCCATGGCGATCTGCAACGGTGTGGCGGTTGCGAACGTCACGAACTGGTGCGCCGCGGCCACGGCACTGACGAGTGGCTGCGCACCCCAAACCCAGCCGATCTTCCATCCTGTGTAGGAAAACGTCTTGCCCGTGCTCGAGATGCCGAGCGTGCGCTCGCGCATGCCGTCGATGCCGGCGATCGGCACGTGGCGCGCTTGGTCGAACCACAGGTGTTCGTAGACCTCGTCGCTGACGACGAGCAGGTCGTGTCGTTGGCACAGCTCGGCGAGTCGTTCGAGTTCGGCGCGCTGCCACACCTTTCCGGTCGGGTTGTGCGGCGTGTTCAACATGACCAATCGCGTGCGTTCGTCGATCAGGGCTTCGACCTCGTCGAAGTCGACGGAGAAGTCCGGGTAGCGCAGGGTCACGACCTTGGCCGTCGCGCCGGCGAGCGCGATGCAGGCGGGGTAGCTGTCGTAGAACGGCTCGAACAGCAGCACTTCGTCGCCCGGGTTGAGCAAGCCGAGCAGCGCCGAGCAGATCCCTTCGGTGGCGCCCGAGGTCACGTTGATCTCGGTCATGGGGTCGTAGCCGAGGCCGTAGTCCTCTTCGAGGTTGGCGGCGATGGCTTCGACGAGCGGTGGCGCACCCATCGGGCGCGCGTACTGGTTGTGGCCATCGCGCATCGCCTGCGCTGCCCAGTCCTGGATTTGTGGCGGACCTTCGAAGTCCGGGAAGCCCTGTGACAGGTTGATGGCCCCGTGCTCGGTGGCCAGGCGGGTCATGACACCGAAGATCGAGGTGCCGAAAGGAGCGAGGCGGGAGGCGATCATGGGAAGGCACCTTAGAATGCCCCGGCATGCGCCGCGACCGGATCCGTAATGCCTTCGCCTTCTCGCTCGGTGCGATCCTCCTGATCGGTGCCGGGATCGCCACGACCGGGGCCAGCATCGAACCGGCCGACCTGACCTTCCACAACGCAACCGAGCCCGAGAGCCTCGACCCGGCCAAGGTGACCGGCGTTCCCGAAGGTCGGGTGCTACGCGCGCTGTTCTCCGGCTTGACCGTGCAGGCGCCGGACAGCTCCGAGTCGCTGCCCGACATCGCCGAGAGTTGGAACATCTCCCCGAACGGCAAGGTCTACACCTTCCGCATTCGCAAGACCGCGCGGTGGAGTGACGGCTCGCCTTGCACCGCCGATGACTTCGTCTACTCGTGGCGACGGCTGTTCGCGCCGGAGACGGCGGCGAAGTACGCCTACCTGATGTGGGCGGTGGATGGCGCGGAGGACTACACAAAGGGCAAGCTGAAGGACGCGGCCAAGATCGGTGTCGCGGCGCCCGACCCCTACACCTTCGTGGTGAAGCTCCGTGAGCCGCAGTCCTACTTCATCTACCTGACCGCGTTCTACCCGTCGTACGCCGTGCACCGGGCGACGCTTGAGGCGCACCCCAAGCACTGGCACAAGCCAGAGTTCTTCGTCGGCAACGGTCCGTTCACGCTGCAGATGCGACTGATCCGCGAGCGCATGCGCTTCGTCAAGAACGAGTACTACTGGGACGCCGCGAACGTCAAGCTCGAGACCGTCGACGCGCTGCCGATCGAGGACAACGGAACGGCGCTCAACCTCTACCTGACGGGAGCGATCGATTGGACGACCGATGTCCCGGCCCACGTCGTGCCGCAGCTCCTGCAGCGTGACGACTTCAAGCCGACGCCACGCCTCGGCATCTACTTCTACCGCATCAACCAGAACAACAAGGACCCGATCAAGAAGGCCTTCTTTGGTGAGCCGCGCGTGCGACGCGCGCTCTACCTCGCCCTCGACCGCAAGGCGATCTGTGAGCGCGTGACGCGTGCTGGCGATGTACCGGCGCGGCACATCGTGCCGCCGGGCCTCGATGGCTACGAGAGCCCGAAGCTGCCCGACTATGACCCGGTGGAAGCTGCGCGGCTCATGCAGGCCGCGCTCAGTCACTTGAAGATGTCGAAAGCGCCGACCTTTTCGATCCTCTACAACACGCAGGACACGCACAAGCTCATCGCCGAGGTCGTGCAATCGGGGTGGCGCAAGCACCTCGGTCTCGACGTGAAACTCGAGAACATGGAGTGGCAGTCGTATCTCAAGACCGAGTCGTCGTTCGAATACGACATCTCGCGCGCTGGTTGGATCGGCGACTATCCGGACCCGAACACCTTTCTAGACCTGTGGCAGACCGGCAACGGCAACAATCGCACGGGTTGGAGCGACCCGGACTTCGATCGACTCATCGTGTTGGCGTCGAAGGAAGTAGACGTGCGCAAGCGACTCGGCCTGCTCGCCAAGGCCGAGGCGCGTGCCCTTGCGGGCCAGGTAGTGATTCCGATCTACTTCTACGTGACCAAGAACTGCGTTCGTCCGTGGATCAAGGGCTGGCACGCCAACGTGCAGGATCGACACAACCTCAAGTTCCTGTCGATCGACAAGGATCTGCGCCGACGCATGATCGGTAGATGATCGAGTCGTCGGACTCACGCGACCAAAGCGCCGTTTCCCGACGTTTCCGGACTTGATCGTTCCGGGGTCTGACCCGCCCACAATCAAGCTTCCCTATCTCGCGCTGGTGTCGAAACTTGCGTGGCGGAGGCGCTAACATCCGCGGCCCCGATGAGGGACGTGCTCCGCTTCCTGACCCTTCGCTTCCTGTGGCTCCTGGCGACGCTGTGGGTCGTCTTTACGCTGTCGTTCGTCCTCATGCGTGAGGTTCCCGGCGGCCCGTTCCTCATGGAGCAGCAGGTCGACCCGGTCATCCAGAAGCAGATCGAGGCTGCCTACGACCTCGACAAGACCAAGTGGGAGCAATACGTCATCACGCTCGGCAAGACGGTGCGTGGCGACCTCGGTCCGTCGTTCAAGATGCGCGACTACACGGTCAACGAGATCCTGGCCGAGGGGATGCCGCGCTCGGTTGCGCTCGGAACTCTGGCACTCTTGATCGCCCTCGTGCTCGGCATTGTCGCCGGCACGGTCTCGGCGTCGCGCCGTGGCGGCTTCATCGACCGCGGCCTCATGCTTGTCGCGACGATCGGCATCGCCCTGCCTAACTTCGTCATTGCCTCGATCCTGATCCTGGTCTTCGTGATTCAGTTGTCGTGGTTGCCGGCCGCGGGGTGGGGGAGTCTGCGCTTCATGATCCTGCCGGCGTTCTGCCTCGGCGCGCCGTTCGCCGCCTACATCGCGCGCCTGACGCGGACGGGGATGCTCGAGACCCTGACGCAGGACTACGTGCGCACGGCTCACGCCAAGGGCTTGTCGCCGTGGCGGGTGGTCACCGGTCACGCGATGAAAGGCGGTCTCTTGCCCGTCGCTTCCTTCCTCGGTCCCGCCGTCGCCGGCATCCTGACCGGTTCGCTCGTGATCGAGAAGATCTTCGCGATCCCTGGCCTCGGCACCTACTTCGTGCAGGCCGCCCTCAACCGTGACTACACGTTGGCGATGGGTTGCGTGCTCTTCTACACGCTGCTCGTCTACGTCATGAACCTGCTCGTCGACATCAGCTACACGATCCTCGACCCGCGCGTGAGGCTCGACTGATGGAAGAGCGCGCGGGATTCCAGCGGAGCGAGGCCGAGCTCGAGCGACTACTCGAGGAGGCCAAGAAGGTCCGCGGCAACTCGTTGTGGAAGGACGCCATGCGTCGCTTCCGCAAGAACCAGCTGTCGTTTCTGTCGCTGTGGTTGGTCGTGCTGGTCAGCGTCCTGTGTTTCCTGGCACCGCTCTTGCCGCTGGCGCCTCGCGATCGTGTGAGCATGAACCAACAGTACCTCGAGCCCTTGCACGAGGACTTGCTCGACGACGGTGGCCTGTTCTTGCGCCGTGGTTGGCCCGGCGTGTTCGCGGACGACGCGGCGCGCGACGAGGCAGTCACAAAGATCGTCGAGCGGTCGGGCCTGCTCGAGGGCTGGATGATCCAGCTGCGCTACAAGATGTTCGGCGACCGCGAGATCGTGCCGTGGATGGGCACCGACCAGCTCGGCCGTTGCATCCTGTCGCGCGTGCTCTGGGGCGGCCGCATCTCGCTCATGGTAGGCCTCGTCGCGACGCTCGTTTCACTGATCATCGGTGTCAGCTACGGCGCCTTCTCGGGTTACATCGGCGGCTGGGTCGACAACCTGATGATGCGCGCGGTCGACGCCATGTATTCGATCCCGTTCATCTTCGTCGTGATCTTCCTGATCACGGTCATCAAGAACAATCCGGACCTCGCGATAGACCGCATGGTGCTGTTCTTCGCAGTCATCGGTGCGATCTACTGGCTGACGATGGCGCGCGTCGTGCGTGGTCAGGTCCTGTCGATCAAGCAGAAGGAATACGTCGAAGCTGCGCGCGTGCTCGGAGCGTCGACGGGTCGCATCCTGTTTCGCCACCTCGTGCCGAACGTCATGGCGGTCGTGTTGGTCTACCTGACGCTGACGATCCCGCGCGTCATGCTGTTCGAAGCCTTCCTGTCCTTCCTCGGTCTCGGCGTCGAATCGCCCGACGTGTCGTGGGGGATGCTGGCCGCCGACGGTCTCGGGGCCATCAACCCGCTGCGCGTCTACTGGTGGTTCGTGCTGTTCCCGAGCCTTGCCCTCGGGCTGACGCTGCTCTCCCTCAACTTCCTCGGCGATGGCCTGCGCGACGCGCTCGACCCGCGCCTCAAGGACGTCTGATGCTGGCAGGAGACACAGTCCTCGACCTCGGTGACCTGCACGTCGATTTCGACACCGACGATGGCGTGGTCCGCGCCGTGCGCGGCGTCTCTTACTCGATCAAACGTGGCCAGACGATTGGTGTTGTCGGCGAGTCCGGCTCTGGCAAGTCGGTCACGCATCTCGCGTTACTCGACCTGCTGCCGGAGACGGCGACGATCAGCGCTGACGTGATGCGGCTCGCGGGGCGCAGCATGCTCAACATGTCGGCGAAAGAGCGACGTAGCGTGCGCGGCAACGAGATCGCGATGATCTTTCAGGACCCGATGACCGCGCTGAACCCGTTCCTGACGGTCGGCACACAGATCGCGGAGATGTTCCGCCTGCACCACGGGCTGCGCGGGCAGCGGCTCGTCGACGCGACGATCCAGGCTCTCGCCGACGTCGGCATCCCACGGCCGGAGCGGCGAATCGAGGACTACCCACACGAGTTCTCGGGCGGCATGCGGCAGCGCGTGATGATCGCGATGATGCTCGCCGGCAACCCGGAGCTGTTGATCGCTGACGAACCCACGACAGCGCTCGACGTGACTGTGCAGGCCCAGATCCTCGACCTCTTGGCCGGTCTACAGCGGGATCGCGGCATGAGCATCGTCTTGATCACGCATGACCTGGGCGTCGTCGCCGGCTTCGCACATCGGACTCTCGTGATGTACGCGGGGCGGGTCGTCGAGGAAGCGGAAACGAGCGCGCTGTTCTGGAACCCGCAGCATCCGTATACGCGCGGTCTGCTGTCGTCGATTCCACGGCTTGACCGTGGCAGTCAGAAGCTGCGCCAGATCGTCGGCGCGCCGCCGGATCTCTCGGCGCTTCCCCAAGGCTGCCCGTTCGCGCCGCGCTGCGACTTCGTCGAGGACCGTTGCCGCGAGCAAGAGCCGCTACTGGCGCCACGGGGCGACGGCCACACCGCGGCGTGTGTCGTCACGCTGCCGAAGTGGGAAGGGGCGGTTTGACCGAGGCACCGCTACTGGCCGTGCGCGGACTGCGGGTCTGGTTCCCGTCCAGGCCGCGACCGATCCGCGCGGTCGACGGCGTCTCGTTCGACCTCGCGCGTGGTGAGACACTGGGGCTCGTCGGCGAGTCTGGTTGTGGCAAGAGTACGACCGCGCGCGCCCTCGTTGGACTCGTACCGGCGACCGATGGCAGCGCCCTGCTCGATGGCAAGGAGGTCCTTCATCTCGACGAGGCGAGCCTGCGCCGGGTGCGCCGCCGGGTGCAGATGGTGTTCCAGGACCCGTACGCGTCCCTGAACCCACGCATGACGGTCGGCAACATCGTCGGTGAGCCGCTGCTGATCCACGGCCTTGCCACGGGCAAGGAACTGTTGTTGCGCACCGTCGAGTTGATGCTGCAGGTGGGCCTCGACCCGCGCTTTCTCAACCGCTACCCGCACGAGTTCTCTGGTGGCCAGCGCCAACGCATCGGGATCGCCCGCGCCCTCGCGCTAGGGCCTGAGGTGCTGCTCCTCGATGAGCCCGTCTCGGCCCTCGACGTTTCGATCCAGGCGCAGGTCCTCAACCTCCTGGCCGAGCTCAAGGCTGAGCGCAACCTCGCCTACTTGTTCATCGCGCACGACCTGTCGGTCGTCCGTCACCTGTGTGAGCGGGTCGCAGTCATGTACCTCGGCCGCATCGTCGAGACCGGTCCGTCGGAGCAGGTCTTCTCCGATCCGCGCCACCCATATACCAAGGCGCTGCTGTCGGCAGTGCCGGTACCCGACCCCGCGGTCGAAGCCACTCGCGAGCGCATCTTGCTGCTCGGCGACCCCCCGTCGCCAGATCGAGAATCGGTCGGCTGCGCGTTCGCGGGCCGCTGCCCGATCGCAATCGAGCGTTGCAGGGTCGAGGACCCGGCCCCAGAGGAACACGAGGGTCGAATGGTCGCCTGCTGGCAACCCTAGCAGGGCACGTGGCGTGTCCCGGATCGGGTCAGACCCCATCCGGGACAGAAGCCCCTTACGCCGACTTGGTTCCCCGGATCATTGAAATGGCCGATGGCGCGATCGCGCGGCGGATCAGTTCGATCGCCGGCTGGACGTCGCTGGGGTTTTGCAGCTTGCAGAACAGCGCTGCGAGGGCCAGTTGCCGTTCATTGCTGCCGGCTTGCAAGGCGCCGAACAACTGCTGACCGAGCGTCTGCCCGACGATGCGCGCCAGCACGAGTCCGGCCGGCCCCTCGGGGCAGGGCAGTCCGTTCGACGGAAGGCCGGGCGATTGGCCGTCCAGAAGCGCTTGTAGCCGGTCGTGCCAAGCGCCTGTTTGCTTCCAGTTGGCTTCGACGTTGAGGAAGTCTCGGTACCACGACAGTGACTTGCCGCGGCGTAGCGGGTTGACCAAGAGCGACGCGACGAAGCCGGCCGCTTCGAGGCGTAGGCTCGACAGCAGCCGTACCTTGTCGGGGGCGTCGCTTGCTGGCTGTGGGCAGTTCTGCTGCACGAGCCACTTGCCCGCCGCTTCGGCGAGATGGTTGCTGCCGGGAAGGTGAATGACCAGTGGCCCCGTCTCTTCGAGGAAGGCGATGCCTTGGATGAAGAGTCGGTCGAGCAACGCGGTCGCTTTGGCCTCGTCGTTCACGAGCGACTGGAGAAGATTGCGTTGGTCCGGCTCGAACGTCGCGATGACTGTGGGCACCTGCGGCGCATCCACGTCGAGTTCTGCGCCGACGCGGGTCAAGAGGTCGGGCAGTAGTTCATCCGGCGACGCGACGTGGCTCTCGTTCTCGCCCGACAGCGCCACCAAGCAGCTCTCTTCGACGAGCAGTGGATGCGTGTGTTGGAACACGTAGCGGTTCGAGTCGATCTGGAGCAGCGCCGGGATGCCCTCGCAATCTTCCTGGAGAGCGAAGTGGTACGGTGCGTGGTTCTGGTGCAGCACGGTGCACTCATCGCCGAGCTTCGCCGGTACTCGTTGCGGATGCAGGTGCAGGTCGCCGAGCAGCGCCAGGCATGGCCTGTCGGCGTAGCGTCCCAGGCGGTCCACCATCCAGTCTTCGCGCTCGTTGAAGTCGATCAGTTGGCCGTCGGCCGACGACGGGTGGTCGACCGCAAGCAGCCGGCAACCGTGCGCACGTGCCGTCTCGAGTAGCATCTCGTAGCCGTGCGTCGGAAGTTTTCCCCACGACTCGGGGAAGCGCAGCTCATGCAGCAGATGCTTGGCTGGTCGATCGTCCTGTGCCCAAGCCTCAAGCTCTGGTTGCTTCGATGCCGGGATGATCTCGAAGGCCACGCACGCTGGTTTGTAGTCGCGCACGAAATCCGACGCGACGATCTGCGCGCGTGGCAGCGTGTGGTAGTCGCCGATCAAGAGCCACGGAGTAGACGCGAGGCGTTCGATGAAGCGTTGTCGTTCGAGCCGGCGGTAGGTGTCGGGGAAGCTCGCTTCGAACTCCGTCACCGCGCGCCAAAGTGATGGCCTACCCGCCGTGCCTAGTCGGCGAGCCTGGCGCGCAACGCGCTCCCACAACTCGCGTTGCAGCTCGAGCCCCTTTCCCATGTGCTTCTTCTCGGCCGCAAGGGGCGGTCAAAACGACCTGTACATCGTCTGTCCCGAGCCGTCCGTCGCAATGACCCTTTCACTTCGGGGCGCTGCGAGCCTCACGCCTGTAGCGGTCGAGGATCGCGGTCATTCTTGCGACCACTTTGGGCCGCTTGCCCCACAGATTCTCGGTCTCCGAGGGGTCGGCACGCAGGTCATACAGCTGTCCAGCAGGCTCGCCGGGCTTCGCCTTGATCTTGCGCGGTTGCGTGAAACCACCGCTGCCCCGCCCTTCGATCAACTTCCAACGGCCCTTGCGGATCGCGAACATCCCGCCCAGCGAGTGGTGCACCGTTGCTTCGCGCATCGGCCCCCCGATCTCTTGCCCGGCGAAGCGAGGCCACAGATTGCAGCTGTCCTCGGCAGCGTTCTCCGGCAGCTTTGCACCGACGATGCCCGCAATGGTGCGCAACATGTCGGTCAAACAGCCGGTGTCGTCGGTCGTGATTCCGGGCGGCGTCTTGCCGGGCCAACGCACGAGGAAGGGCACGCGATGTCCACCCTCGTGAATGTCCGCCTTCTGTCCGCGGTAGTGCAAGTTGGCGCGGTGGCCGTAGCGTTTGATGTCGGCCGTGGGCCAGTGCGATCCGTTGTCGGATGTGACGATCAACAACGTGTTCTCAGTGAGCCCGAGTTCGGTGAGCTTGCTGTCGATGCGACCGATGCAAGCATCGACCATCGCGACGAAGTCGCCGTAGTAGCCTGCCTTCGACTTGCCGCGCCAGGACTGGGTCGGCATCCAGGGTGTGTGTGGCGCCGGCAGCGGCACGTAGAGGAAGAACGGTTGGCCCTTGTTGCTCGCGCATCGTTCGAGGAAGGCCTCGCTCTCTTTGGTCACGCGCGGCAGCACGTCGGCGTGGCGAAAGCCGGGTGCAACCGCGCCGCCGCGCCAGAAGCCTCCTCCCTTCTTGCGTCGGTGCCCGCTCTTCCTGACCTTCTCACTCGGTGCTTTTTCGACGGCGTCGCCGACGACCCAAACGTACGGCGGCATGTCGAGCGACGCCGGAATCCCGAAGAACGAGTCGAAGCCCGCAGTCAATGGTCCAGGACGCAGTGGTTTGGCGTAGTCGGTGCGCTTGTTGTCTTGCAGGCCGAGGTGCCACTTGCCGACGCCACCCGTGCGATAGCCGTGCTTCTTCAAGAGCGCCGGCAGCGTCACGCGCCCCTTCTCGATCAACATCTTGCTGTAGCCACCGAGGACGCCGCGTTTGAGCCGCGATCGCCAGGCGTATCGGCCGGTCAACAATGCGTAGCGCGTCGGCGTGCATACCGCTGACGGCGAGTGCATGTCCGTGAAGCGCACGCCGGCCGCGGCGATCCGATCGAGGCACGGCGTCGGGATCTTCGACTCGGGGTTGTAGCAACCCAGATCTCCGGCTCCGAGATCGTCAGCCAGAACGAGCACGATGTTGGGCCGATTCTGGGCGGCCAAGGCGACAGGCAGGACCAACGGCAGGAGGACGACGCTGGCGATGTGGTAGGGGGCCACTCGAGGACTCCTGTGGATGCGGGCAATCATAGCCGCGGGGTTACTGGTCGGGCCGATCGTACAACGCACACTGTCGCGGCTGATTCCCAAGATCGTGCCTCGCTCGGGTTGTGAGCGGACGCGGTTTGTCCGAAGCTTGCCCCGTGCAACCCATCGGGGGCAGTCCGATCATCGAATACCCGACCGACTGGAGCTACACGCTCCTCGGCTGGGATGAGGCCGAGATTCGCGCTGCCGTCGGCGAGATCATTCCCACCACCGAACACACACTTTGCTTCTCGCATCGCAGTAAGCGTGGCACCTACTGCTCGCTCGAACTCGTGATCGAAGTCGTGACGGAGGAAGAGCGGCTCGATCTCTACACGAGGCTTGGCGAGCACGAGGCCATACGGATGGTGCTTTGAAGGCGCGCGTGCCCTCGGGAGTCGTTCATTGCGGGTCGGCTAACCGCTTGCGGCCGCCACGAGTGCGCGGAACAGCTTTGCTCCGGCCATCTCGTCGCCTTCGAGTTCGCGTCGTCCCCAGTCGGGATGGTGGTACGGCAGATAACTGCGGTCGGGATGCGGCATGAGGCCGATCACGCGGCCGTCGGGGCTCGTCAGGCCGGCGATGGCGGCGAGCGATCCGTTCGGGTTCGCGGGGTAATCGGTGGTCGGGGAGTCGTCAGCGTCCACGTAGCGGAAGGCGACCAGGTTGGATGCTTCGGCGTCGAAGTTCGGTCCGGGGACGAACTTTCCTTCGCCGTGGCCGACCGGCATCTCCCACACGTCGCCCTGTGGCAACCAGGCGCAGGCCGAGCTCTCGATGCGTAGCCGGACCCAGCGGCACTCGTAGTGACCGGAGTCGTTGTGCACGACCGAGCATTCCTGCCGCAGGCCGCCGGCCGTTCGCGGCAGCAAGCCGGTCTTGACCAGGGCCTGGAAACCGTTGCAGATGCCGAGCACGAAGCCGCCTTCTTGGTCGACGAAGCGTTGCAGCGTGTCACCAAGGCGTAGCCTGCATTGGTTGGCGAGGATGCGCGCGGACGCGACGTCGTCGCCGTGGGCGAAGCCCCCAGGCAAGCACAGGATCCGCTTGCGCAGAATCATCTCGGGTGAAGCGAGCAGTTCGCCAGTCGTGGCAACCTCGACGCTGGCCCCGGCGCGCCTGAGAGCGTCGGAGTTCTCGACGTCGCAGTTGGTGCCGGGGGCCTTGATGACGAGAGCGGTAGCCAGGTTGCTCATGTCGACGCTCCTGTCCCGAACGCGAGCGGTCCCCTGGCCAGCGGTGTACTCCAGGCTCTTTCGAGGTCGGCGTTCGTGATCTCGAGCACGCGGTCACCGGTGATGCCGTCGGCCACGAGCACCGGCTCGGTCACGGTGCGGCCGACCTGGCGGATCGGCACGTTGAGCCGAGTGAGGAAGTTCACGAAGTCATCTTCGTGCTCCGGATGGGGCTCGACGAGAAGGCGGCCGAGTGATTCCGAGAACAGCACCTCGTCGTCGCGTTCGATGTCGTCGTCGTAGTCGACGTTGGCGACGTCGAGGAAGAGGCCGACGCCGCCGCCGAACGCCATCTCGGCCGCGGCGACTGCGAGGCCGCCCTCGGAGAGGTCGTGAGCCGCGGCGACCCAGCCGTTTCCGATGGTTTCATGCAGGAAGCGCAGCTTGGCGATCGCGGGCGCCGGGTCGCCGAGGCGTGGTGCCGAAGCGCCGAGCTTGCCGGCGAGCTTCCAGTAGACCGAGCCGCCCAGTTCCTTGTGTGTGCGCCCGACCAAGTAGACGTTCCGGTCGGGCGCCGTGAATGCCGAGTCGGGAATCTCACGGACGTCCGGTACGATGGCGAGCGCGGTCACGAGCAAGCATCCCGGGATCGCGATGGTCTTGTCACCAGTGTGATACTCGTTGTGCAACGAGTCCTTGCCCGAAACGAATGGTGTGCGGTAGTAGAACGCCGCCTCGCACACGGCCTCAGTGGCGCGCACGAGGGCACCAAGCTGTTCGGGGTCGTCTGTGTTGCCCCAGCAGTAGTTGTCGAGAATGACGCACCGCGTCGGGTCGCCGCCGCGCGCGACGACGTTGCGGATCGCCTCGTCGAGCGCAGCTTCCGCCATCGACGCCGGGTCAATGCGCGAGTAGCGCGGGTTGAGTCCGGTCGCGACCGCGAAACCGAGCGGCGAGTCGGGCTTGGGCGCGACGACCGCAGCGTCACCGGGCGCGCGGCGTGTGCTGCCGGTGAGCGGCTTCGCTGCCGACTGCCCCTGCACTTCGTGATCGAACTGGCGGACGATCCACTCCTTGCTGCACACGCACGGATCGGCGAGCACCTCGAGCAGGTTCTTGTTCAGGTCCTCGGGCCACGGCAGCTCCGGGTCCGACAGTTGCGGCGGTGACCAGCGGGCGTGGCGCGTGGGCCGTGGCAGGCCGTTGTGCATGAACTCCATCTCGAGGTCGGCGATGCTCTCACCGGCGTAGGACAACTCGAGGTGTTTGGTGTCCGTGAAGTCACCGATCTCGGACGACTCGACTTCGAAGCGAGCACAGATCTCGTGGAAGCGTTCCAGGTGCTGCGGCGGGACGGCGAACACCATCCGCTCCTGCGCTTCGCTGATCCAGATCTCGGTCGGCGTCAGGCCGTCGTACTTGAGGAGCACGCGCTCGAGCTCGACGCGGGCGCCGATTTTCTCGCCCATCTCGCCGACAGCCGAACTCAGACCGCCGGCGCCGCAGTCGGTGACCGCGTGGTAGAGCCCTTCGTCGCGAGCTTCGATCAAGGCGTCGGTGACTTTCTTCTCGGTGATCGGATCGCCGATCTGCACTGCACCCGACGAAACGGTTTCGCTGGCTTCGTCGAGCTGGACGGACGAGAAGGTCGCGCCGTGGATGCCGTCTCGGCCGGTGCGACCGCCGGTGACGACGATGCGGTCACCCGGTAGTGCAGCCTTGCGCACGTGCGTCTTGGGCAAGATGCCAACGGTGCCGGCGTAGACGAGCGGGTTGCCGAGGAAGTCCTGGTCAAAGTGCACAGCGCCGGTGACGGTCGGAATGCCCATGGGGTTGCCGTAGTCGCGGACGCCACGGACGACACCGTCGAGAACGCGCGCCGGGTGCAGGCATCCGGCCGGCACTTCCGCTTCCGGAGTGTCGGGTGCGGCGACGCAGAAGACGTCGAGGTTGCATAGCGGCTTGGCACCGAGCCCGGTGCCGAGGATGTCGCGGATGACGCCGCCGATGCCCGTGCCCGCCCCGCCGAACGGCTCGATTGCCGATGGGTGGTTGTGCGTCTCTACCTTGATCGCGAGGCAGTCCTTCCCGTCGAAGTCGACGATGCCGGCGTTGTCGACGAAGACACTGACGCACATCCAGTGATCGATGCGTTGTGTCGTCGTGAAGATCGTCTCCTTGAGCAGGTTCTCGTAGATTCGCGGTTCCGCGTCGCCGTCTTCGTAGACGACGCGGCCGGTCAGTGTCTTGTGGTTGCAGTGTTCTGACCAGGTCTGCGCGAGCGTCTCCAGCTCGGTCAGCGTCGGTGTGCGTCCGAGACTCGCGAAGTGTTCCTGGATGCAGCGCATCTCGGCGGCATTCAACGACAGCACGCCGTTGCGGCTGATCTCATTGAGGGCGTCTTCGTCGAGGCCGGCAAGCGGAACCTCGACGCGCGTCTCGCAGCAGATGCCGCCGGGCAGTGGCAGGCCGGGCGGAAGCGTGTCGATCAGGCACTCTTCGATCACGTCGTTGGCGATCAGACGTCCGGCGTACTCGAGGTCGGCGCGCGATGTGTTGCGATCGAGTAGGAAGGAGCGGTAGGTGCCGGCAGCTTCGACTTCGATCCCGAGGTCGGCGAGCGCCGTCTGCACGCTGCGTGCGACTGGGTCCATGACCCCGGGCCGACGTCGGGCGACGACTCGAGTGGTCGCGCCGATGTCGGGCCAGAGGTCGTCGCAGGTCGCGCCGGGAGTAGCAATGACGTAACGGTCCGTGATCGGGTCGGCGAGCAGTTCGCTAGCTGCGCGTTCGACTTCTTCCCTTGTGAGGGTTGCCGGCAGCAGGAAGCCGCGGATCGAAGTGACGCTTCCGGAGGCGAGCTGTTGGCTCAGCTCTGCCGCCGCCGCGTCCACGAGCCCGGGCCTGACGGCGACCTCGACGCACCATGCCTCCATCTGTCGCATGTTGCCGCGCTGCTGCGCGGAAACAAGGCTCCGGAGTCACGCGGGCGGGATGATGCAACCGACCAGGCAGGCAAGGCGGCTTCGATGTCTGTGACAGAGATTTCGAAGAACTCGCCGATCGACAAGGCCCTGAGCAGCGTGGGGGCTGCCACCGGTCGTGGCGCCGAGCACGCCCTGCCCGTGCTCGGGCGGCTCGGTCACCTGGAAGGCGAGGGCCGCGAAGGGGCTGACCTCCTCCTCGAAGCCTGGGGCGAAGCACTCGTCATGCTCATCGGCACGATCGAGAACGATTAGCCCGTAGGGAGTTACGAGATCCCGTCGATGTAACTGCCCAGCTGCGCACGTGATGCGTCGGGCATGTCGGTGAAGAAGACGGCGACCTTCCACTCGTCAGCCTCTTGCTCGCAGCGGACGACAGCGCCGTCCCACTCGTGCAGGGTCGTGTCGAGTTCAACTCCAATGCGCACGACCGTCATCTCCGGGATTGGCCTCGGTGACGAGCACAAGAGCCCGACGGTGGAGATGTCCTCGAGTCGCGCTTCGGCGCCCGTCAGTTTCAATGGCAGGTCGGCGCGGACGCGCCGCGCGCGCCGCCGCTCGCTGCTCTCGGATGTATGCACGGTTCTCTCCTGCATTCTTGATGAACCCGCCCTCAGGCCGCCATGGTGCCCGCACTGGCCGTGTTCCGCAATCGCGGAACAGCGGCGGAAGTGCTACCATTCCGACTCACCGAGGATGGGATTAGGAGGGTGAGATGGCGAATTTCAACAAGGTACTCCTGCTGGGGAACCTGACGCGCGATCCAGAAGTGCGATCGACGAAGACCGGCACGCAGGTATGCAAGTTTGGCCTCGCGGTCAACCGCAAGTGGAAGGGCCAGGACGGCCAGATGAACGAGAGCACATGCTTCGTTGATCTGACCGCGTTCGGTCGGCAAGCCGAGGTCATCGGTCAATACTGTAACAAGGGACGGCCGGTGTTCATCGAGGGTCGACTCGAGTTCAACAGCTGGACTAGCCAGGACGGCCAGAAGCGCAACAAGCTGGAAGTCATTGTCGAGAACTTCCAACTGCTCGGCTCCGGCCAGCAGCGCAACGGCGGCGGCGGCGGACACCAGCAAAGCGGCTCCGCACCGATCGACGAGCCAGGTTTCGCCGAAGACGCCGCCGGCGAAATCCCGTTCTAGCAACCCTCGTACCCTGCGGGCACTCGGCTTGCCCGACGACGATCACGGCTTGCCTCACGCCTACGCCCACCGTCTAAACCTCGAGAAAGTGGGGGGTGGGTCCCCCACTCTTGGCTTCAAGTTCTCCTCGGATCTGGCCGATCCCTTGACCCGGAGCTTCGGTTCGTAGGTCGGGAAGGGGACCAGTTGGTCCTTCGTCCGAGGTCAGGAAAGCTGGGATGGAGCCAAAGATCGACGTACTTGCCTCGATAGAGGCGAAGTCGCGCCAAACATCGATTGACGACCTCGCCAAACGTGGCAAGAAGCGGGTCCGCGTCATCCGCGCGAAGGACATCGCGCTCATGGTCGAGGAGGCCATCGAACGCGCCGTCGCCAGCTCGGACTGGGTGCCTCCGGAGCAGGTCGAAGAACTCAAGCGCGAGGCGGCCGAGGAGTTCGCCAGCGTCAAGAAAGAGAGCGCCGAGGAGGCGAAGCTCGCGCGCGAGCGTGACGAGGAAATCGCCCGTCTCCGCGAGGAGATCGAAGCGCTGCAGCTAGGCGAACTCGAGACGACGGAGAAGCTTGAGTCGGCGCAGCAGAGTGTCGACACCACGGCCGAGTTCGAACGCGAACTCGCCGAGGCCCGGAGTCTCGCGGAAGAGCGTCATGCTGAGATCGAGGCCCTTCGGCAAGCGATGGGCGAGCAGGGCGCTGAGCTCACCGCGGTGCGGCGGCGGCACGAGGAGTTGTGCGGCGAGCTAGGAACGGCGCAAAGCCAGGTCAGCGAGCTGGAAAACCTGATCGCGACCGAGGCGGTATCACCTGGTGGCGAAGCACCGGCCGACGCCGCGCCAGCGTCCGCGATGGAAGAAGATCTGGCCGCGATCGTCGGCTCGCTCGACGACAGACTCGACAAGCTGGGCCGCAAGATGGGCGTCACGTCCGCGGTCGAGTCCGACATCGACTACTCGACGCTCGTCAACTCGACGATGGCCGAGGACGAACCGGATCTCGAGTCCAACATGGACGCGGTAGACATCGAGAAGCGCGAAGGTGCGGGCATTGAAGCCAACCTGGCGCGCATGAAGAAGCTCAGGGGAGACTGATTTCTCGTGAGGAAACTCCTCGGGGAGTTCTCGCGGGAGAGGCAACGCACAGGGAATGCTAAGGAAGGCAAAGGAAGGGCGGTAGAGATGACCAAGGACAAGAAAGAGCGGGGAGGTGCGGCCGTCACTGCATCTCCGGCGCCAGCCAGTTCGACCGGCACCACGCCGTTGTTGGGCAAGGGGCTCGACATCGGCACGGCGAACATTGCCGCGGCGGCGCAGACACCGGATGGTGGTGTCGAGGTGACGGCGGAGCGCAATGCGTTCCTCGACATCAAGGCCGACGTCTACTCGAAGAACATGCTGACCAAGCTCAAGGTCCCCTACGTTGTGCACAACGGGAACCTCGTCGTGATCGGTCAGGCTGCCTTCGAGCTCGCCAATATTTTCAGTCGCGAGACGCGGCGTCCGATGTGCGACGGCATGATCTCGCCGTCGGACATCGAGGCGCTGCCGATGATCAAGCTGATCATCAGCAAGGTCCTCGGCGAGCCGGCCGCACCCAACGAGAACTGCTACTTCTCGGTACCGGCCGAGTCGATCGACGCGGACAACAACGTCGTCTATCACCAGGGCCTGTTCGAGGGGCTGCTGCGGAAGGCCGGCTACAACGCCAAGCCCATCAACGAGGCCCACGCCGTGGTGTTCGCCGAGCTCGCAGACTCGGACTTCACGGGCATCGCCCTGTCGTTCGGCGGTGGCATGGTCAACGCTTGCATTGCCTACAAGACAATCCCCGCGCTGACCTTCTCGGTAGCGCGTGGCGGTGACTGGATCGACAAGAACGTCGCGCAGGTGCTCGGCGTCAAGTCGAGCAAGGCCGCCCACTTCAAGGAGCAGGGTGTGGACATTCGCTCGCCGAAGACGCGAGAGGAAGAGGCGATCTCGATCTACTATCGCAACCTGATCCACTACATCATGGAGAACCTCGCAGTCCGCTTCGAGAACGGGCAGGACATGCCGATGTTCCCGGATCCGATAGACATCGTCTGCTCTGGTGGCACGTCGCTCGTCGGTGGGTTCACCGAGGTGTTCCAGGACGAGTTCGCCAAGCTCAACTTCCCGATCCCGATTCGCAAGATCTTCCGCGCCGAGGAAGCGCTCAACTCGGTGGCCAAGGGCTGCCTGGTTGCGGCCGCCATCGGCGAGTAGACGACCACGATCACGGTTGACCGCTTCGGGCTCTGGCGCCGAAGCGGTCATTTGCGTTAAGCCCGACGAGATCAGGTGGACGAGTTGCTCTGCTGCTAAAACATGCGGCATGCGAGTCCACGTCCTCCTCTTTGCATCGCTGCGTGAGATCGCTGGTGACAGCCAGGTCGAGTTCGAGTTGGGTGCGGGAGCGACGGCCGTGGCGGTGCGCGAAGAACTCGCGGCGCGATGGCCGGCCACTCGCCAGGTGCCATACATCGTCGCCGTGAACCAGGACTACGCAACCGACGAGCACGAGCTGTCCGACGGCGATGAGGTCGCGCTGGTGCCGGCGATCTCGGGAGGGTGAGCGTGCAACGGTTCGAGTTCTCGTTTTGCGATGGCCCGCTCGATGCACGGTCGCTCGAGGTGCGGGCGCGGCGTGATGAGGACGGCGCCGTGGTGACCTTTGTCGGCGTTACCCGCAACCACCACGACGGCCGGTCCGTGGTCGGCCTTGCCTACGAGGCTTATGAAGCGATGGCGGTGGCGCGCGTGCTCGCGATCCTCGCGGAGGTCGGTGGGGGCCACGACGTCGGGCGCATTCTGGTCGAGCACCGGCTCGGTGAAGTGCCGATCGGCGAGGCCTCGATCGCCGTCGTTGTCTCGGCGCCGCACCGCGGGCCGGCCTTCGACGCGGTGCGCGAGGTCATGGACCGCATCAAGCGCGAGGCGCCGATCTTCAAGAAGGAGTTCTTCGGTGGTGGCGAGGACGCCGAGTGGGTGGGCGAAGTGCCTCGAGTGTAGAAACGCCGTCGTTCGGTCCTAACCTGCCGGCATGCAACTCACTGCCCGCTCCGGTTCCGCGCTCGCCGCCAAGACCGATCTCCTCGTTCTCGTGCTCGGTAAGAAGGACAAGGCCGAGTTCCCAAGAGGCTTCTCGGCGACTGCCGCAGCCGCGAAACGCGCCGGCGACGAGCCCACGGGCTTCGGCGACGCGCTCACCCTGTATCCGGATGGCCGTGCGGCGCAGAAGCGTCTGTTGCTGCTGGGAGTCGGTGCGGATGCCGACGCGGAAGCGCTGCGACGTGCCGTGGCGAAGGCGCAGCAGGCGGCCCACGCCGTCGAGGCGCGAGAGTTTGTGGTCGCGTTTGGCAAGGATGCCCTGGCGGGCGTCGACGCATATCGCGCCGGTGTCGCCGTCGGTGAAGGAGCCGTGCTAGGTGCCTACGAGTACTCCAAGCCCGGCGCCAAGAAGGCCACGGCCGTTGCGGGCAAGGCGGCGGTGATGGCCTGGACCGGCAAGCTGGTGGCGCGGTTCACCAAGGGGGTCAAGCAAGGCGTGCTGCGTGGCAACGCCGCTTGCTTTGCACGTGACCTCGGCAACCGCAGCGGCAACCTGCTGACGCCGACCAAGCTGGCCGCCGAAGCGCGCAAACTCGCGGGCCCCCGCCTCAAGTGCAGGGTGCTCAGCGAGGCGGCCATGGCGAAGCTCAAGATGGGGTCACTCCTGAGTGTTTCGCGTGGCTCGCGCGAGCAGGCCAAGCTCATACTTCTCGACTACAACCCGGTCCGCGCGCGCAAGACGATCTGTGTCGTTGGCAAGGGTCTGACCTTCGACGCCGGCGGCATCAGCCTCAAACCAGGCGCCGCGATGGACGAGATGCGCTACGACATGTGCGGTGGCGCAGCGGTGCTCGGTTTGTTCCACGCGATCAGCAAGGGCGCGATCCGGCCCAAGGCGCGCGTCGTCGGCCTCGTGCCCTCGAGTGAGAACCTGCCGGACGGCCTGGCGCCGAAACCGGGCGACATTGTTACAGCGTGTGATGGCACGACGATCGAAGTGCTCAACACCGATGCAGAAGGGCGACTCATCCTCTGCGATGCGCTTGCGTACGCGGTCAAGACTTACAAGCCCGTCGAGATGGTCGACCTCGCAACGCTGACCGGTGCTGTGGTCATGGCGCTCGGACACGAGACGTCCGGGGCGATGGGCAACAACGACGCGTTGCGTGACGAGATCGTTGCAGCCGGTGAGGTGGCGGGCGACCGTTGCTGGCCATTGCCGTTGTGGGAGGTTCACCGCGACCAGATGAAGAGTAAGTTCGCTGACCTGCGTAACATCAACAACCGTGGTGATGGCGCCGGGAGCTCTGCCGGGGGAGCTTTTCTGTCTTACTTCGTTGGGGAGACTCCATGGGTGCACCTCGACATTGCCGGTTCCGCCTGGAACGCGAAGGCGAAGGACTACTATCGCAGCGGTGCGACTGGATCCGGCGTGCGGGTGTTGATCGAGTGGTTATCGACGCGGTGATCGACGCGGTGATCGACGTGAACAGTGTTTGACGCCCGCAGCGGCGGCGTAGCCCTCGCCCTGCTGCTCTGCTCGATGGGTTGCACTGAGTCGGCTGTGTCCGGAGTGCATCACCCAGCTGCCCTGCTGCCGGACGACTGTGCGGTTGCGGTGGGCTGGGATCGGGCATTGGACTTCGAGATTCCCCACGGGCTCGAACTCCTTCGCGGCGCGCCCCAGGGTGTGCGCGAGTCACTGTGCCGCGATTCCGGTTCGTTCGGTGGCCGGTTGGTCAAGGGGCAGGAAGAACCCGACATCGTCGCGCCTACCGAGCGCGTGGGCCTCGGCAAGGTGCGCTGGTTCAGGGAGGCTCTTGCCGGTCTCGAAGTGCCGGGACCGGGCACGACGTTCGCGGTCGACATACGCGGTTTTCGCAAGTGGCCCGGGACGAGCAAGATGCTCGGCCAGCTACCCGGTGTCGCGAGCTTTCTCAGTGCAGCGCTGTGGGTGGGCCCCTCCGGCAATGGCACCCGCGAATGTCGCGCGTTCACGCGGCTGGCCCGGATGCCGGTCGGGATCGCCAAGATATTCAACGTGGAGCCGGCGCAGCTCCAACTGCCCAGACTGCTATTGCCAGTCGCTGACGGGGCATCCTGGCTTTGCGTCCGCGCTGACCCGAGCGCAGTAGTGAACACGTTGCAGGCGATGATCGCCGGCATTGGCTTTGGCGCGTTCGGTCCAGGGCCGTCCGAGATCTTGCGTGGGTTGCGAGGGGGCTTCGTGTTTCGCCGCGAGGTCTGGGAGGCAGCTGGTCGAGAAGCCGCGATCGTCATTCCCGAGTGGGGTAAGGCGATCGTCGTGATCTCGGTCCGCGACCGCGACACACTGCTGTCTGTCGCGCGCGAGACTTCGGGCTTGAGCGGCCGCATGCGCATCGTGTTGGACGAAGACGGACCCGCGCCGATCGCACGGGTTGATGGGTTCGGCCGCGGAGTGATTGCGGTCCTTGGCCGGAGTTTCGTTGCGATTGGTCGCGTAGCCGACGAGAAAGTCCTGCTTGCCATCCTGGAGCGCGAACGCGATGAGCGTCGCCCCGGCCTGCCGTTTGCGGCACCGGAGCTGCTCAACGCGGTCGGCCAGGTCAGGGTTTCTGGGCAGGTGGTGTGTTTCTGGACGAAGCGCACCGCAACTGGTCTATGCGCTCGAGGGACGCTCCAGAAGCACTAGTCGGGGACCGCGATGCCGTTGAAGCGCTGCACGAGTTCCTCCGGCGTGAGGCCTGCGACGAGCGCGAGCTGCGTGCGACGCTCCGGGTCGTCGAGGTCCTGCTGCCGCAGCCTGAGCTGGTAGCGTGAACCGACGAGGTACGACTCCGATGTGGTGTCGACGAAGCGGATGCGCATCCGTCCCGTTTCCGGGTCGCAGAACTCACTGAACGGTCGCACTTCGACGTCGCTGCCGATTCTGCAGACGATGCCGTTGCTCGCATTCTCGGTGATGGCCTGGATCGCACCGAAGCCGAGGTCGCGCGTGTACTCGGCGTCGAACGGAATGGGGTCGGCGCAGCGAAGCTCGTAGCCGATGACCTTGGTCGTGATCTGGACGTCGACGCCGCGCTCGTCCAAGGCAGTGAGCAACCGCTTGCGGACGAGGTTGCCGAGCGGGAGGTTGGACAGCTTGAGTTCACCGGTCTGTGTGTGCTCAAGACCGTCGATGCGCAACAGTTCTTCGGGGTCCAGCTTCTTGGCGAGTCCCTCGGCGAGTACCGCGACGCCATCACGGCGTTGGCTCGCCAGTCGGCGCAGGATCGCGCCTTCGATCCGTAGCGCGATGTCGTCGAGCGAGATCGGGCCGTCGAACTCCTCGGGGATCATGGTCATGGTCGCGCCGGCCGACTTGCCGATGCCGAGCGCCAGGTGGCCCGCGTCTCGTCCCATCGTGATGACGACGTACCAACGCCCCGTGGTCTTGGCGTCTTCCATGAGGTGTTGCAGCACCTCGACGCCGGTATGTCGTGCGGTCTGGTAGCCGAACGTCGAAAAGCCGCCGGGCAAGGGCAAGTCGTTGTCGATGGTCTTGGGCACGTGATAGACCTGCAGCCAATCTGCGGCGTCGGCGAGCGCTGATGCCGCTGATGCCGTGCCGTCGCCGCCGATCGAGATCAGCACGTCGATGCCGATTTTCTGGAGGCTGGCAAGCACGCGATCGCGCACTGCCGGCACGTGAACGTTGCCGTCGCGTGAGACCCGCAGGATCGACCCGCCGTCCAGGTGGACACGCGTCACGTCGGGGATCTCGAGTTCGATGGTCTGGCTCGTGATTCCCTGCGCGAGCCAGCGTAGTCCGTCGTACAGACCGACGACTCGCCACCCGAGATTCCTGGCCTCGATCGTCGCCGCGGCGATGACGCCGTTGATGCCCGGAGCAGGTCCACCGCCGACGAAGATGCCGACCGTGCGTTGCGCCATCAGAGCGCTACCGGGAATGGTCGACTGTCGAACTCGTTGCCCACTGACTTGAGGATCCGTGCATATGGACGGTGTTCGCCTTCATCCTGTTTGACGAACAGGTGCAGCACGTTGTCGAAGGTCGACAGGTGTAGCGACGGATCCATGCCGAGGTCTCCGCGGGCACTGCCCTGCGGTACGTGGTCTATGAACAGCGGCGTGATTTTTCGGTAACGCAGGAGGTCGAGCAGCGCGGCGATCAAGAACTCCTGTCCGTGAAGCAACGGGAAGCGCCGGTGCAACTGATAGACGTTGTCGAAGGCGAGGCGCGAGATGCCGGGGTCGGTGTCAGCATCGGGGCCTGCCTCGCACATGCGCATGATGTCCGACGTGAACTTGCCCGCGCTGAGAAACTCGGGGTGCAGGTAGAGCAACCGGACCTGCTTGGAGATCGACTTGCGATCGGCCGACACGAGTGCACTCAGGTAGTCGCGGTTGCGGCAGATGCGCAGGATCGCATCCTCATCTTCCTTCGTCGATACGAGCAGACCGACTTCGTCCGTTTCGACACCTCGCGCGAGGAAGCTCAGCGCGAAGCCCGTGTAGCGGGTGCCCGGCTCGGCGAGGACGATGGTCGATGACAGCTTGGTTGGTCCGGTGCTGCCACGAAACGCGGTCGCAATCTGCGGCGGGCCGAGCGAGATGACGGTCTCGCCGCGTCGAGGCACCCGCAGCTGACTCTCGTCACGGGCGATCGAGAGCTGCGCCGCTATCGACGGATACACGTGCGTGCCAGGGCCACGTTCACTACGAGCGCCGAGATAGAGCTCGCGGTTGACGCCCTTGCCGGCGATCGAGAAGTGGTGCGCGCCGCGGTAATAGTACTGGTGCCGCGCCTTGAGGATCTCGATCGAACGTGACTTGAACAGCGCCGAGTCGTGGAAGGCAAGGTGGACGAGGACGTCGGTCGACAGCTCTTCCGCGCTCGGGAAGTGCGGCGACTTCGGCCCGGATTCCTCGTGCAGGAAGATGCCGTGCACGCGGTGACGCATGAGGTGGTTGCGTGCAGAAAGGAGCGCGGCTCGTTTATCGAAGTAGTCGAGGTCGCTGAGCAGCAGACCGACGTTGTCGATGCAGACCATTCCGACTTCGTCGGCGCGGCCGTAGTTGCCGATCTCGGCCTGGATCCAATCGATGTCGATCTTGAACCCGCGCACGTCCGAGTTGGCCGGGTTGGCGTGGGTGATCACGAGTTGGTTCGTTCCCCCAGACGGTGCGTCGATCTCGAGGCACATCTTGGCCGGGTTCTCACCGTTAGCGATCCGCACTTCGCCGGGCGCGCCGAAGTAGTGGCCGAAGTCGTAGATGAGCTTCTTGTGCAGGTCCTGTGGCGATTGCTCGATCGAATAGAACAAGAACGTGCGGCCGCCACGGTCGTCGCGCCACCAGGCGCGGGTCAACAGTTCGAGCCCGAGCAGCGTCTTGCCGGTGCCGGTCTCTCCTGTCACGAATACGAAGGCCGCGGTGTCCTCGGGATAGCGAATGCCACCGCCGAGGATCGCGTCAAGGCCGTCGATACCAGTGGGGAGGATGTCGAACATGCGAAAGGGGCAATTACGTTACGGGTGCGCTTGCTTTGGGCAACCGTGCCGGCGGGCATTATCGTGCGGTGATGCTTGGTGGGATTGACATCGGTGGTACGAAGGTCAGCGTTTGCCGCGGTGACGCGAGTGGGCGCGTGCACGCGGCCGAGCGTTTTGCGACGCCGGAAGCGGATCCGGCGCTCGTTCTGGACGAGTGTGTGGCGCGGCTCGCGCATTTCGGCGCCTGCAACGCGATCGGCGTGGCCTGTCCTGGACCATTCCTCGCAGCGGAGGGCGCCTTCCTCGATCCGCCGAACATGCCACGCTGGCACGGCTTCGAACTGGTGGAGCAGCTGCGCGCGCGTGTGTCGGTCCCGGTCGCGGCGATGAACGATGCCAACGCGCTCGCCCTCGCCGAGTGGCAGTGGGGGGCGGGCATCGGTGTCGACACGATGGTGTTCTTCACGATGAGCACCGGCATGGGGGCCGGTCTCGTGATCGACGGCAAGCTATGGCAGGGCCGGCGCGGCTTCGCCGGCGAAGTCGGGCACTGGCGACTCGCCGATGATGGCCCGCTCGGGTTCGGCAAGCGTGGCAGCGTCGAGGGCTTCCTGTCCGGCCCCGGCATCGTGCAGGCGGCCGAAGCGGAAGCGCGCATCTGCCTGCACAACGGCGAGAGTACCCGCCTCATCGACGAGTCGCTCACGGCGGAGATCGTGTGCGAGGCAGCCACCTCCGGTGACGTTGCAGCGCGACGCGTCACTGACGCTTGTGGCCGCCGCCTCGGTCAGCTGATGGCGTTGCTCGCCGATCTGCTCGAACCCGAACTGTTCGTGCTCGGCACGATAGGCACCGCTCATCCCGACCTCTTTATCCCACCGGCGTTGAGTGTGATCGAACGCGAGGCCCTCGCGCATGTGCGCGAGGACCTTCGCGTCGTACCTTCCGCCCTTGAGGCCCGCGGCGACCAGTCGGCGCTCGCGGTTGCGGTGCGGGCCATTTCGCGATCTTCGTGAACGGGCCGTTGGTCACGTCGATCTCGTAGGCAAGAACACGAGGTAGGGCAGCACGAGGTCGACGTTCTTTCTATGCTTCCCGGATGCTCGACGACCCGACCGAACGCGCGCGCCTGATCCTGCTGCGACACCCCGAACTGGGGAGTGGGCAGAAAGACGCTGCCATGGGCCAACTGGACGGCGAACTGTCCCGCCGTGGCATGCAGCACACCGTGGCCGTGCTGCGGCTGCTCGCTGGCGTCAACATCGACGCCATCTTCTCGTCGCCGGCCAAGCACTGCATTGCGGCTTCCGAAGCGCTGTCCAAGGACCGCGGGCTCCCGGTGCAGATCGAGCCGCGACTGCTGGACCAGACCCTCGGTGAATGGGAGGGCCAGGCCTGGGCGGACCTCAAGAAGGAGCACGAAGCCCGCGTGCGTGAGTTCTTCCACGACTACGGCCTGATAGCTCCGCCGGAAGGCGAGACGCTCTCCGACGCCGTCGACCGGACCCTGGGCTGGTGGAACGACACCGCCGCCGACCTCGAGGGACAAACCGCACTCGTGGTCAGCGCCGCACCGCTCCTGTCCGGCTTCGCCGCGCGCCTGCTCGGCCTCTCCATCCGCCGCGCTCCAGCGCTCGCCCTCCCCGCGGCCGGCGTCGGCATGCTCGACGTCTACCGGGACGGCGCAGTCGTACGCTGCTGGCACCCGTTGTGCCTGGACGACAACCTGCCATGACGGGTAGAGCGAGCTCCTGCCCTACGGGGACTCGCCTTGTCCCCCGACCGGGGTCCTACCCTGGGCCCCATGCGCGGGTCCCTTCTGTGGCTGGGCGCCGCGGTCCAGTCCGCGACGCGGCGCGAGCGAGCTCATCGGCGTTGACAGGGAGGTCGGCACGATCGAGAAGGGCAAGCTCGCAGACATTCCTGCGCTGCAGAATGTCGCCGTTGTCATGAAGGGCGGCGTCCTCTACAAGCGGTCCAAGTAGATGGACTGGTTCGACGAATTCCAGAAGTGGCTAGGTGACCACTCGGTCGCCGCGAACGCCCTTGGGGTGCTTGGCGTCATCGTTGCCTTCCTGGCGCTCTTCGCGCTGACGCGGCTCGTGCTGCTGCGCTTGATTCGACGCCTCGTCGTGCGCAGCAAGTTCACCTGGGACGACGAGCTCGTTGAGTCGAGGTTCTTCCGCTGGGTCACGATGGTCGTGCCGACCTACGTGGTGCGGCTCCTGTTGCCGATCAACGTCCTCCTCGACGAGGTCGTCCAAGCCTGGCTCGGGCGCATAGCGATCGCCTTCATGGCGTTTGCGATCATGATGGCCATCGGCGCGCTGCTGACTGCCGTCAACGCCGTCTATGAGAAACGACCGGATGCGCGCAACCGACCGATCAAGGGCTACGTCCAGGTCGCCAAGATCCTGCTCTACTCGTTCGGCACGATCATCGTGGTCGCACTCCTCGCCGACCAAGAGCTGTGGCCGCTAATCACTGGACTCGGCGCGTTCACGGCTGTCTTGCTGTTGATCTTCAAGGACACGATTCTGTCGCTGGTCGCGTCCGTACAGCTGACCTCGAACAATCTGGTGCGGGTTGGCGACTGGATCGAAGTCCCAGCGCTCGGCGTCGACGGCGACGTCGTCGACATTGCTCTGCACACGGTCAAGGTCAAGAACTTCGACAACACGGTCTCGAGCGTTCCGACGCATCAACTCATCGTCAAGCAATTCAAGAACTGGCGTGCGATGTCGGAGAGCGGTGGCCGCCGCATCAAACGCAGCATCGCGCTCGACATGACTTCGGTGCGTTTTCTCAGCGAGAAGGAAATCGGTAGCTACGGCGAGTCATCGTTGCTCAAGGACTACATCGCGGCCAAGAAGGTGGAGCTCGCTGCGCACAACGAGACCTCCGTGTCTAGGCGTCACCTGACCAACCTTGGCACGTTCCGCGCCTACTTGATCGCCTACCTGCGTAACCACCCCAAGATCCACCAGGACGGCATGACCTTCCTCGTGCGTCAGCTGGCGCCGAGTGAGACGGGGGTCGGCATCGAGCTCTACGTGTTCACGACCACGACGGCGTGGGTCGAATACGAAGGCATCCAGGCCGACATCTTCGACCACATCATCGCGATCGTTCCGGAGTTCGGGTTGCGCGTGTTCCAATCGCCATCGGGCAGCGACTTTGCCAAGCTCGCGGCCCCTGAGGCCTGATCGCGTCAGGACTTCGCCAGCACATCGAGCGTGTGCAGGCTGCGTTGACCCACGACGGCTCAGGGGTGCCTAAGCAGCGGGCTCCGACATCGCAGTCGACACGGCCTCATCGATCCTGCTTGATGGATGCGGTGGCGCCGGCGGTGGCCCGGATGAGCAAGCGGCCCTTCGATAGGTCGAGCACGCTGAGGGCAGTGGCGAGGCTGTCAGCGGTCATGGCGTCCTTCGCGACGACTGTAACCACGCGACGCGTCGTCAGCCCGAGCCCGGTGCTTGGGTCGACGATATGGGAGTAGCGGACGCCGCCTATCTCGACGAACTGGTACGTGTCGCCCGATGTCGCAATGCCGACGTTGCAGAGTGAGTGACTCGTACCGTTGCTGTCGACGATCCAGCCATCGGCGTTGGGCGGCGGATGGCCGATCGCGATGTCGCCGCTGCCGTCGACGAGGGCGCGTGTGATGCCGTGCTGTCGCAGCGTGCTGAGCGCTTCGTCGGCTGCATAGCCCTTGGCGATGCCGCCTAGGTCGAGCAGCATTCCCTTGCGTTTCAGGAGCACGCCGTGGCGCTGGAACACGACGTGTTCGCAGCCCGTCCGTGCTTGAGCGGCCGTGACCTCGGCGGCCGTCGGCAGTGACTTCGTCTTGCGTGCCTTCCGCCACAGCCTGACGAGCGGGCCGATCGTCGGGTCGAACGCGCCGCCGGAACGGCGCCAGAATGCGCGCGCCTGGCCGAGGACGAACCAGAGATCGGGGCTCGCCGTCTGCGCTTGGCCTGATCCAGCGGTGCGGCACAGGCGCATCAGCTCGCTGTCGGGGTTCCAGTCGCTGAGCATGCGGTCGAGTTCAGCGATGCGAGCGAACGCGGCTTGCGCGGCGACCTTGGCCCGTGCGTCGTTGTCGGCCCAAAAGACGACGCGAAACGGCACGCCCATGCGCGGCCGCGTGAACTGGTAGCGCTTGAGCGCAATCGACGGACGCGCCGCGCATCCACACGCTAAGCTCGCGAGGACACCGAGGAAGTAGGGGGCGAGGCGCACTTGCCCACTGTATCGAGATGCACATTCTGACCGCTACCGCGCCTGCCCTTCTGGCTGTGACCCTGACTGGCGCCCTGCCTGCCCAGAAGAAGGAGCCATTCGCCAGCTACACGGAGGTGGTTCCCGGGACCGCCGCCAAGTTCGACATGGTCCCGATCAAAGCCGGTGAGTTCGTGCTCGGCAGCCCGGCGACCGAGAAGGACCGCAGCGACGACGAGGGACCGCAGCGGCGCGTCGAGATCGCGGCGTTTTGGATGGGCATGTGCGAGGTGACCTGGGGCGAGTACGAGCTCTGGCAACTCGACCTCGACCTGCAACGGCGCAGGGCCGCCAAACGGAAGCCGCTGCCCAACGACGAGGCCGCCGACGCGGTGACGCGGCCGACCAAACCCTACGCCGACATGAGCTTCGGCATGGGCCAGGAGGGGTATCCGGCGATCTGCATGACTCAGCTTGCGGCGAAGTTCTACTGCCGCTGGCTGAGCGCCAAGACTGGTCGCTACTACCGGCTTCCGACCGAGGCCGAGTGGGAGTACGCCTGTCGTGCAGGCACGATGACGGCGTATTCGTTTGGGGATGATCCGAAGAAGCTCCGCGACTATGCCTGGTTCGCCGACAACAGCGACGACAAGTACCACAAGGTCGGCAGCAAGAAGCCGAACCCCTGGGGCCTCTTCGACATGCACGGCAACGTCTCGGAATGGTGCCTGGACGGCTACGTCGCGAAGACCTACTCGAGGCTTGCCGAAGGCAAGGTCACGCTCAGGCCGCTCGTGCAGCCGACGTCGCTCTATCCACGCGTCGCGCGCGGCGGTTCATGGCAGGACGATGCCGAGTTACTGCGTTCGGCCGCGCGTATCTCGTCCAACGAAGACTGGAAGATGCAGGACCCGCAGGTCCCGCAGTCGATGTGGTACCACACGGACGCGCAGTTCGTTGGCTTCCGCGTGATCCGGACGCTCAAGGAACCGAACGCAAAGGAGAAGGCGCGCCTGCTCGGCCTCTCGAAGGAAGAGCTCGAGCAGATCAAGAATCAGACGCGGTAGTTGCTAGTACGAGAACGCCTTGTGCTAGTACGAGAACGCCTTGTCCATGCGCTGCTTGATGTCCGCGAGTCGACCCCGCTTGCCGCCGCTGACCTCGGCAGTTGCCCAGCCGGAGTAGCCGATCCGGCGTAGCGCCTTGCAGACCTTGGGCCAGTTCTCGTTGCCGTCGCCGATCTTGCACCAGCCCTTCTTGCGGTTGTATCCCTTCACGTCGAGCTTCTTGATGCGCTTGCCGAGGATCTCGATCCACTGGTAGGGCTCGGCGTACTTGACGATGTTGCCGATGTCGAAGTAGACGCCGACGCGCGGGCCGAGTTCGTCGCAGTAGCGCGCCATTTCGATCGGTGACAAGAGGAAGTTGTTCCAGACGTTCTCGATCAGGATGTCGAGGTCGAGGTCGTCGGCGAGCGGCATGACCTTGCGGATGCACTCTTGTGATCGCTCATAGCACTGGTCGTAGCGCTCCTTGGCGGTGACGCGGCCGGGCACGAGCAGGACGCTGGAAGCGCGGTAGGCCTTGGCGTCGCGCAGCGCTTGTTCGAGACCGGCGATGCCCTTGTCGCGGATGGCTGCATCAGGATCGGACAGGCGCTTGTTCCAGTGGATGCTGTCGACGACGCCGTGCACGAGGATGCCGGTCTGCTGCGTGGCGGCGGCGACCTCGGCCGGGTCGGCGCGGCCGGCCGGGCTGTTGAGTTCGACGCCGTCGTAGCCGAGCTCTTTGAGCAGGGCGAACTTCTCGGCGAGCGTCTTGCCCTCCTTGATCATCCCGATCTTGACTGCCTTCTTGATCGCGAGAGGCTTGGGGCGCGAGGTTTGGCCGAGAGCGGTAGCGGCTAGTGATGGCGTTGCGACACTCGCTCCGCAGAGCGCGAGAAACTTGCGACGGGGCAGCTTCATTTGGGTTCCTGCCTATAGTGGCGAGCGCCTGAGCGTGGGCACCTGCAACCGGAGAAGCAATGACCAGTTCCCCCAGCGATCCCTCTCGCCATGTCTCTAGCCGGCGGGATTTCCTGAGAGTCTCGACTGCAGCGTCAGGTGTGCTACTCGCGAGTCCCCTCGCGGCGCGCTCGCACGCTGGCGGCAACGGCAAGCTGCGAATCGGCTTGGTTGGTTGCGGGGGCCGCGGCACCGGCGCGGCGTTGAACGCGCTGCGCACACACCCCGAGAACGTGCTCGTTGCGATGGGGGATGCCTTCACGGATCACCTCGAGAACAAGCTGAGCTACCTGCAGAAGGACCAGCGCTGTGGCGCGCAGGTGCAGGTCGACCATGCGCACCGGTTCGTCGGCTTCGACGCCTACAAGAAGGTCATCGACTCGGCCGACGTCGTGCTGCTGTGCGCGACGCCACACTTCCGGCCGCGTCACCTCGCCTACGCCGTCGACAAGGGCAAGCACATCTTTGCCGAGAAGCCGTGCGCGACGGACGGCCCAGGCATCCGTTCCGTTGCCGAGACCGTCGAGAAGGCGCGCAAGAAGAAGCTCAATCTCGTCGCCGGCCTCTGCTATCGCTACCACGAGCCCAAGGTCGAGACGATGCAGCGCGTCCACGACGGCGCCATCGGCGACATCGTGACGGTGCAGGCGACGTATCACGCGAGCCAGCTCTGGCACCGCGGCAAGAAGCCCGACTGGAGCGAGATGGAGTATCAAATCCGCAACTGGCTCTACTTCAACTGGCTCTCGGGTGATGGGATCACGGAGCAGCACATCCACAGCCTCGACAAGGTGGCGTGGGTGCTGAACGACTTCCCGACCGCGGTGACCGCGTCCGGCGGTCGCTCGCAGCGCACGCAGGAGAAGTTCGGCAACATCTACGACCACTTCTCGACCGTCTACGAGTTCAAGGGCGGCCAGAAGGCGTTCTGCTCGTGGCGCCAGTGGGATGGCTCGGCGCGCGATGTCTCGGACTTTGCCTACGGTACCAGAGGCATGGCGGCGCTGCAGGGCCACTGGATCAAGGCCGGGGGCGGTGACTGGAAGTTCCCGCGCGGTCAGAAGCACCGCGGGATGTACGACGAGGAGCACGTCGCGCTCTTCGACGCGATCCGCGGCAAGCGCCCGGTGATCAACAACGGCGACTACCTGTGGAAGAGCACGCTCATGGCGATCATGGGACGTATGTCGGCCTACACCGGCAAGCGGCTGACCTGGGAGCAAGCGTTCAACTCAAAGGAGAACCTCGCCCCCGAGACCTACGCCTGGGGCGACGCGCCTGAGTGCAAGGTCGCGATCCCGGGTGTCACTGAGTTCGTCTAGGAGCCCGACCCCGAGCCTGCCAGTTGCAGGAACCTGCGTCGCGAGAGCGTCATTGCTTCAGCCTCTGCACGAAGATGTTGCGGAACTCGATCCAGTTGCCATCAGCGACGTGCGCCGGCGCGTGTCGTTGCAGGCCGATGAACCCCGACTGAGCCCGCTCGGCAAACGGCTTGACGCCGCGCGGCACCTTGACCTCTTTGGTGTCGACGTCGTAGAGCAGCTGGCCGTTGAGCTCGACGCGGATGCGGCTGCCGGCGTAGTGGGCCTCGTAGCTGTTCCAGCGGCCCGGCCGGTGGAGAGCCTTCGTGGAAGGCGCGACCGACCCATAGAGGCCACCACAGAACTGGTAGGGGAGGAGCTTGCTCTTCGTCACCTTCTCCCAGTTGTGGTCGTCGAGGATCTGTACCTCGCAGCCTGACCACGCCGGGTCGCCGCCCTCGCGGTCTCCGCGCAGGAACAGCCCCGAGTTGGCCATGGGTGCGAGCCGGAAGTCGAGACGCAGCGCGAAGTCCTTGTAGTCGTCCTTGGTGCGCAAGTAGCCGCCGCCGCCTTGCTTCGGGAAGCCAAGCACGCCTTGCTTCACGACGTAGCCCTTCTCGGTACCGCCGACGATCTCCCAGCCGTCGAGGTCCTTGCCGTTGAAGAGCCGTTGCCAGCGGTCAGCGTCGCGCGCCGTGAGCAGGCCGTCGGCGTTGACCGTGAAGTCGACACGATCGAACACTGGCAGTTCGAGCAGGCGCACGTCCTTGAAGCGCGCCGCCGTCGTGTCCTGGCGGCCGCCGTGCACCTGCACTCCAATCAACCCGGTCGGCGTGAAGCCCTCGTTGGTTTGGCGCGCGAACTCGGTGACCTTCTCGCCGTTGAGCCAGACTTCCACCAGGGGGGTCTTGCCGGTGCAGCGCACGATGACTCGGTTCCACTCGTCGCGCTGCCACTTGTCCTTGACCTTGGGGTTGTGGAAGAGCCAGCCGTCGGCGTAGATCCCGGCGATTTCTCCCTGCGGCCGGTAGTCGAGCGTGACCTGCATGCCCTTGCCGTTGGCGACGCCCGCCGCGTTCTTGCGCGGCAGCATGTGCACGAAAATGCCAGAGTCGAACGGGTAGTCGATCTTGGTGTCGAGCGAGAAGACGAAGCTCTCGAAGCGCTGGGACGTGTAGAGCAGCCCGCCCTGCTTCTTGCGCTCGCGGCCGACGATTGCACCGTCTTCGATGGTCCAGATCGCATTGCCGTCATAGCGGCCGCCCTTGGTCGTCCAGCCGCTCAACGACGCGCCGTCAAACAGCCGCAGCCAGTTCTCCGAGTCCTCGAAGCGCTTGCTCTGCTGGCCCTTGGGTTCCTGGGAGATGGCCCTCTGCGAGATTGTGCCGGCCAAGATCAGGAACGAAGAACAGATTGCCGCGCGCATCATCGCAGGAGCATACTCGACGCATGAACAAGATCGCGTTCACGAACGACCTGACGGTGCTGCTGCGCGGGTCACGCACCCTACTCGTTGTTGCCACGGCGCGAACATGGAAGAAGCGGCGCTTCCCATGCGTGCTGTCGGAGAAGTTGCGTGGGCTCGCCATCGACCTCGCGAGAGACGTGGGCCCGGGTGACAACGGCAACGTGCAATCGACCCTGACTGGCGGTACGGCGCCGCGGCGGCTCGCGGCCGGGGTGCTGCCCGATCAAGTCTCACGGCACAACAGTCCGGCTCGCGCCGAGGCCGTACGGGCCATCATGTCGCGGCTCGGTGCGGACACGAGGGGCAAGACTGCGGTGCTGCTGGTGCTCGAGGACGCGGCCCACTTGACGCCGGCGGCCAACGCAGTCGGTCGCGCGCTGCCGCTGTTTTCGCTGCGCGCCAGCACCAAGCCGACGACTGTGCAGATCGCGGCGGTCGATACCGGTGGTCGAGCGGTCCGCTGGACCCGGGCAGTGAAGGAAACGGTGGCGGCCAACCGCGAGGCCGCCCGTCTTGTCGACACGCCGCCGACCGACCTCGACCCGGCCGCCCTCGCGCGCGAAGCCAAAGCGTTGCTTCGGGGCATCACCGGCGTGCGTGTGCGCGAGTTCGTTGGCCCGGCGTTGCTGGCCAACAAGCTCGGCGGTATTCACGCCGTCGGGCGTTGCGCGGTGTCAAAACCTCGACTGTTGCAAGCAACGTTCTCGCCGCGCGGTGCGAAGAAACACGTTGCCCTCGTCGGCAAGGGCATCACCTACGACACCGGTGGTTTGAACATCAAGACCGGTTCGCGCATGAGTGGCATGAAGGGGGACATGGGCGGTGCGGCAGCCGTGCTCGGTGCCTTCCGCGTGCTGGCCAGTTCGGGCTGTAAGCACAAGCTCTCGCTCGTGCTCTGTATCGCCGAGAACGCGATTGGTCCGGCGGCCTACAAGCCTGACGACGTGGTTGTGTTCCACTCCGGTAAGACGGTCGAGATCAACAACACCGATGCGGAAGGGCGGTTGCTGCTCGCTGACGGGGTCAGCTGGGCGGCGCGCAAGCTGAAGGCGGATGTCGTCATCGATGCCGCGACGCTGACGGGTGCGCAGGGTATCTCGACCGGATACCTGCATGCCGCGGTGGTTAGCAATGAGGAGGAGCTCGAGACGCTGCTGTTGGAATCCGGCCGCGCGTCGGGGGATCTCTGTCATCCGCTGCCGTTCGCGCCGGAGTTCTATCGCCGGGAGTTCCGTAGCGAGATCGCTGACTTGAAGAACTCGGTGGCGAATCGCAAGAACGCACAGAGTTCCTGTGCAGCGATCTTCGTGTACGAACACATTGCCGATGCCGGCGTGCGTTGGGGGCACGTGGATCTGGCGTCGCCTGCGCGACCTAGAGAGAGGGGTACTGGGTTCGGCGTCGCGTTGTTGGCGGAGGCTGTGCGGCGACTGTAGAGGCGCGGCCTTGGGCCGCCGCGCTGCGCCGGATCTCGGATGCGACCCGGCCTAGACCTCCGCGACCTCTCGTCCGAGCTTCGCTGAAACCACAGCAGCGATCTGCCCGTACAGTTCATGCTCGTCGCGACTGTCGCGCCAGTATGCTCCCTCGGCATCCCAGTCGTAGTGCCACGCGCGGGCGTCGGCCGCCAACCACATCTGATGACTGCCCGCCTGCCGATTGAGTACGAACTTCTTGCCGTCGGCGAACTCGAGCGTCACGACGCCGTCGGCGGAATCGAAGTCGACTTCGTCGGGGTCGAACCTCTCGACCCATTCGATGACTCGATCGATGCACTCCGTGGAGAGCTTTGCGAAATCGGACGGGTCCATCATTGCTGACAAGCGACCTGCGAGTGTAGCTGTTGGAGCTACGATCGCTGCGATGAAGATGAAGTGTGCCATGGCATTCTGCTTCTTGGTGGCAGTCGGCGCGCACTTCGACACCCTCGAGCGTACTGTGCTCGCGATGCCGCGGCGTCGGTGATGACCTTTACGTCTGTAGCGAGCCTGCTATCGTCTACGTCTGTAGCGAGCCTGCTATCGTCAGTCGGTCCTTCCTTCACCTTGTCTCAAGGCAACCGATGAGCCTGCTGCGCCTTGCCCCGGTAGTTCTTCTAGCCATCCCGGCTCTTGCCCAAACGCCGCTGCGCGTCGTCAAGGTCGATGGGTTCTATCGTCGGCCGGTCGACATGCAGGTTCCTCCCGGGGATGAGGCGCGCCTCTTCGTCGTCAGCCAGTACGGCACGATCCACCTGGTGAAGAACGACAAACTGCAAGCAACGCCGTTCCTCGACATGCGTAGCCTCGTCCGCTGTTGCAGCGAGCGCGGCCTGCTTGGGATGGCGTTCCACCCGGACTATGCGCGGAATGGTTGGTTCTACGTCAACTACACGCGCTCCTCGGACGGTGCGACGATGGTTGAGCGCTTCACACGTTCGACCGCGAATCCCGACCTCGCAGATCCGGCCAGCCGCCGGACAATCATCGGCCCATTCTCGCAGCCTTACAGCAACCACAACGGTGGTTGCATCCAGTTCGGACCGGACAACAAGCTCTACATCGGTACCGGCGACGGCGGCTCCGGCGGCGACCCCGGCTGTCGCGCGCAAAACGGTGCCAGTTGGATGGGCAAGATGCTGCGCATCGACGTCAGCAACCCGGCCGGTGGCTACACGGTTCCCCAGGACAACCCGTTCGTGAAGAACGCAGCGTTCCGCAACGAGATTTGGTCCTATGGCTGGCGCAACCCGTGGCGTTTCTCGTTCGACCGCGTGACCGGTGACATGTACGTCGGCGACGTCGGCCAGAACGCACGCGAGGAGATTTCCTTCCAGTTCAAAGGCATCGGCGGCGGCAACTACGGCTGGAAATTCATGGAGGGCAACCGTTGCTACGGTTCGTCCAACTGCACGAATGTCATCCCCTGCAACGACGTGCGTTTGATCAAGCCGATCTACGATTACGTGAACCCGACCGTTGGGCGTTCGGTGACCGGTGGCTACGTCTACCGTGGCTGTGCGATACCCGACTTGCGCGGGACGTACTTCTTCTCGGACTACCAGTCGCGACGGACCTGGTCGTTCCGATACGACGGCAAGGCGGTTTCAGCTTTCCAGGACCGTACCACAGAGCTCGGTTCGTACAACGTGTCCTCGTTCGGACAGGATGCGCGTGGCGAGCTATACATCGTTGCTCTGTCCGGCAGCATCTACAAGATCGTGCCGAACGCGCCGCCGCCGGTGCAGGACCTCGGCTTCGGCAAGATCGGTGGCAACGGTCTGGTCCCACGATTTGACGCGTGTGGTCTGCTCACGTCGGGCAACACGGCAGAACTGCGGCTGGCGCGTGCGCCAACCGCGACGTTGGCGATCCTCGTGGCGTCATCGCAGCGGAACCCGACGAACATCTTCGGTGGGATGCTCTTGCCCGTGCCGATGCAGCTGTTGATCAACTTCGTGACCGACAGCAGCGGCACGGTCCGGTTCACGGTGCCCGGTGGCGGCGGCAAGCTGTCGATCTACACCCAGTACGTGATCCTGGACCCAAAGGCATCGTTTGGCTTCGGCTTCTCCAACGCGTTGCGAGTCGACTTCCAGTAGCCCGGCCTAGCAGCATCAGGTGGGTTGCCCCAACTGGAGCTGAGCCTGATCAGCAACGAGGAGCTATCTGAATCCCTTGGTGTAGCTCTGAAGATCTTGGATCTCCCGCTGCCGATCGCGGATCAGGTCGTGCAAGAGGTCGTGCATCGACAGCATGTCGACGAGCCAGCTTCCCTCCAGGATCGGCAGGTGGCCGCAGTTGCGGTACTACAGATCGATCCTCACCCGGCCGTTCGTTGCGATGGCTGTACCGGTCTTGAAGTCGCGGTTGCCTTCGAGATCGCGGAACACACCGCCGGCCTCTTCGACGAGCACTTGCATCGGGGCGATGTCCCATGCTTTGACGCCTGCCTCGACCCAGGCCTCGGCTCGGCCGTCGAGCAGTTGTGTGGCTGACGCGAGGTCGCCGTAGCACCGCGCCGAGGCCGCAGTGCTCGCGAGGCGTGTGATGCTGTCTCTGTAGGGCGGCGCGAGCAAGCGCCGTAACTCACCCAACGAGAGGGTGGCCTCAGACCAGTCCTCGACCGTCGACAGGGCGAGGCGCGTGTCGTTCTTGTGGCAGCCGAGCCCGCGCCCGGCCCAGTAGACGTCCCCGAGCACCGGCAGGCCGAGGGCGCCCGCGAGCACTTCACTGCCCTCGGCGAGGGCTATCAGCGGGCCCCAGAACGAACCACCGCGAGTGAAGCCGCGCGTGCCGTCGATCGGGTCGACGTACCAACGATACTGCGCGCCGCGCACGTGTTCGCCGGTCTCCTCGCCGATCACGTCGTGGTCGGGGAAGGCGGCGCGGATGATGTCGATGATCGCGCGCTCGGCCTCGCGGTCGGCGATGGTCACGGGTGAGTCATCCGCCTTGTGCTCGACGTCGACGCCGCGCGCGAAGTGCGGGAGTGCGACTCTGGCCGCGGCGATGGCCGCGCGCTGCGCCGTCTGTGCTGCCGCTTCGATGAGCGCGCTCATGCCGGGGCTGCGGTGAGCAGCAGGTCGAGGATAGGTTTGAGCTTCGCGCTTCGTAGGTTGGACATGACGGAAACGACGATGCCTTCCTCGGGGAGTATCACGAGGTAGCAGGTCGTGCCCGCTTGGCCGCCGCTGTGGCTGATTCGGAGCGCGCCCTTGCGCATGGCAACGCGAAAGCCGAGGCCGTACGACGTGGTCTTGCCGCCTTTGAGCCTCTGCTTGGTCCACATGCGGGCGCGGGTCTTCGGCTTGATCAGCTTGTGGCCGATGAGAGCCATCCCGAAGCGGACGAGGTCCGATGCCGTCGAACGCAGTCCACCTCCAGGGATCTTCATGCTCGTGTCGTGCATCGAGCAGTTGATCACTGCACCTCGCTCGACGAGCCTCCTGGCAGGCGCCGGCAAGGCCGCGTAGGTGCGTCGATCCAGGATCTGGTAGCCGCGTGCGCGGTGCGGCATCAGCCGGAGGTGGTTGTCGACGCACGAGTGCTTCATGCCGGCGACGTCCCAGATATGTCTCTGCAGGTA
>NYZE01000130.1 GCA_002685965.1 Planctomycetota bacterium
GAGGGCGGCGACCTGCCCGCTCTCCTCCGGAGTCAGGTGGCGTTCGAGCCCGAGTAACTGGAGGTCGTCGAGTCTGCCGAGCAACGACGCAAACTCGTCCGGCGACAGCGGTGTCGCGGTGTCATGCTCTGTGCAGCGACGCAGATAGCGCCGGTACTCTTCAGCGGAGTCGGACATTCGGGCAGACGTGGATCAGAGAAGCGGAGTAAAGACGCGACTCACCGGTCGGAAGCTCGCATATCTTCCTGTATTCGCTGCAGTTTGCCAAGTCGCAGTGTGCACGCATCCGTGCACACGTCTTGTGGCGCTGCCGAATACGACGTACAAACTTGGCTGGTCGTTTTCCGTGTCCATTCTCCATAGCCCACTACCTGCGGACGACGAGGCGCTCCACGACGTGCTCGCGGCGTTCCTCCTCAGCAGAGCGCGTGCCGATCGCGCGCAGTTGCTCGGTTTGGAGTTCGAGTGCTTGCGCGTGTGTGAGTCCGATCTCACGGCGGCACCGAGTCGTGGTAGCGATGGTCCGGATGCCTTGGTCCACTCCCTCGGCGCGGCATTCGCGCCTGGAGTTACCGCGGAGGCGGTCCTGGATGGCGGCGAGTTGGCCGTGCTCCACTTCGATGCTCTGAACTTCTCGCTCGAACCGGGCGGACAGATTGAAGTCTCGCTTCCGCCGCTCACGACACCGACCGAAGTGGCGCGGGAGTTGGCCAGATTCCGCACGTCGCTCGAGGAGTTGCTCGCGCCGACACCGTATCGGCCGCTGTACGTCGGGCACCAACCCGTGACGATGCCATCGGACATCGAACTGCGTGCCAAGCCTCGCTACCAGGTCATGGACGCGCGATTCCAGCAGTCGGGAAAACTCGGTCGTCACATGATGCGCGCCACTGCGGGCATGCAGGTGACGCTCGATTACCGTAACGAGACCGAGTGTGTGGGGATGTTGCGCGGGGCGCTCGCCATGGCACCGTTGGTCACGGCGATGTTCGCAAACTCGCCGCATGTCGGTGGCCGCGAGTCTGGCTTCCTCTCCTATCGCGAGCACGTTTGGTGGGATACCGACCCGAGCCGCTGCGGCGTGCCGGTGCGGCTTCTAGCGGATGACGCGACCCTCCGTGACTACACCGATTTCGCCCTCGACGCGGAGCTTTGGTTCATGCGTCGGGACGGCGAACTCGAGGAGGTGCCGGGCCGGGTCAGTTTCCGCGAAGCGCTCGTCGCTGGTGAGGTGCTCACGCTCGACGATTTCAACCTGCACGCGTCGACCTTGTTCCCGTCGGCGCGGTTGCGTGGTGGCATCGAGGTGCGCTCGGCGGATTGCGTGGCCTGCGACTATGCACCGGCCTTTGCCGCGATTCAGGCTGCAGTGCTCTATGACCCAGAGCTCTGTGAGCGAGCGACCGCTCTGCAGCCCTACCGTGATGCAGCGAGCGTGCGGCGGCTGCACGAGGCGGTTGCGAAAAGCGGGCTCGAGGCCGAGCTTGCCGATGGCTACTCGGTGGCCGCCGCGTGTGCCGAACTCCTTGAGCTCGTGCACATCGGGATCGAGCGTCATGTCGCAACGGGCCAGTGGAGTGCCAATACAGCGGCGCTTCTGCAGGGTGTCGAGCGGGCGGTGTCCGAGCGACGGAGTCCCGCGCTCGACGTGCTCGAAGACCGGCCGTGCCGCGAGCTCGACCTATCCGAGTAGCCAGACGGCGAGCGCCATGAGGGAAATCAGCACGACCATTGCGAGCACGATGCGGTCCCATGCCAGTCGCTGCTGCCTTCGGCGCGTACCACCGCTGGACGCGAGTTTGGCGAGAAACGGCAGCACATCGAGTGCCGAGGCGAAGCGCTGTTCGATTGGCTTGTGCATGCAACACGCGCAGATGGCGTCCCATTCGAGCGGCAATGCCGGGTGGATTTGGCCCGGCGTCGGTGGGTCGAACGAGAGGATGTTGGACACGATCTCGTCGCCGCGCCGGCCAGCGAAGGGGTGTTCGCCCGACGCCAACTCGAACACAATGACGCCGAGCGCGAACACGTCGCTCCGTGGTCCCGGCTCACCGAGGGTGTCGTCGCACTGCTCGGGCGCCAAGTAGCCAACCGCGTCCAAGGCCTCGCGCCCGGTCGATCTTTCGAAGTTCAAAGGTGGTTCGGCCGGCATCGGCGCGTCCAGAAGAGTGATACTGTCGGCGCCATCCCAGAGGATGCGAGCTGGTGCCAAGTCGCCCCGCCACGTGCCGAGGGCGTGATTCTGCGCCAGGGCCTCGGTGATGGCCTTTGTCAGTGCGAGCAGCCGATCGGTTGTGAGCGGGGCGGTGGCGACGTATTCGCTGAGAGGGCGCACGTGCGTTTCTTCCGTTTCTTCCAGGTTTGGGAGCATACCGATTCGTGATGAGGATCTTTGCTATCAGCGACTTGCACCTGTCGTTCGGTGTCGAGAACAAGCCGATGGACATCTTCGGCGATGGGTGGACGGACCACGAGGCGCGCATCGAGGAGCACTGGCGTGCCACGTTGACCGACGACGACTGGATGCTGATGGGTGGCGACTTGTCGTGGGCGGTCAAGCTCGAGGAAGCGGTCCCGGACCTCGACTTCGTGGATTCTCTGCCCGGGCAGAAACTCATGATCAAGGGCAACCACGCGCACTGGTGGTCGAGCCGTAGCAAGGTTCGGAACATCCTGCCGCCGTCGATCCGGATTTTGCAGAACGATGCTTTCATGCTTCCCGACGGCACGTGCATCGTTGGTACGCGCGGCTGGAATCCGCCCGGCCGATCGGAGTCGCCACACAGCGTCTACACCGACGGTGACCGCCGCATCTACGAGCGCGAGATCGGGCGCCTGGCTCTTTCGGTCGCGGACTCAAAGCGCTTCGAGTACGAACGGCTCTGGGCGATGATCCACTATCCGCCGGTCTATTCGTGGGGCCTCGAGACCGAGTTCGTGCCGATTCTCAAGGACGCTGGTGTCGAGCAGTGCGTCTACGGGCATCTGCACGGTCGTGACCATAGGTCAGGGTTCGTTGGTGACCGCGATGGCATCACGTATCACTTGGCCTCATGCGACTACACGGAGATGAAGCCGATCCGGCTGCGCTGATCGATGCCAGGCGGGCTCACGCATGTCGGAGCCAGCCAAGAAAGCAGCTCGCCCTGATCCGGCAACGAGTCTGGCGCGATCGACAGAACTTGTCAGGTCTTGACTTCATGTGTCGCACGAAGTCGGCCCAGTAAGGAGGCCCACCGTCAGGTCGTGGATGCTGCGCTGCTAACATGCGCCCCGCGTCCGAGCAGGCCCGCCATGACCACAACCCGCACCGCTGTCGTTCTCGCCCTCCTTGCCGTACTCCGCGGTCGTGTCACCTTCGTCAACAAATGGACCGCCCGCTTCAAGGCGTTGCGATGACCATGCGAGCCGCGGCCACCCTCGCGCTCGTCGCAGTGGCGCCAGCGCAGCAGGGGCTACCAGCAGAGGTTTCCATTGCACGCTCGCTCCTTGCCTTGGGCAGACTCGACGCCGACGCCGCGCAGCAGGCCGCGGCGGGTTTGAAGGGCGAGGCTGGTGAGAGGCTCCGTCGGGCAGCCGGCGACCTCGGAGCCTTCGCCAAGGCCTATCTCGCCGCTGCCGCGACGAAGAAGGTCCGACTCTTCATTCCCGAGGAGCAACGCGGGAAGGTCCGCTTCATCGGCTGGCAAGTCGTCGGCGCAGCGACGCCGCACGCCGTGGATTTGGCGAAGGGCAAGTCGCGGCGCACCGTGCCGTGGTGTCTGGTGCCGCCGTACTTCCTGGCTGAATCGGCCAAGAAAGTCGGATTGTTGAGCGAGCCCGTTGGTCGTGTGCTGGGCCTCCTCGTCGAGGTGCACGCGCTCACGCTCGCGGCCAAGGCCCGCAAACGTGTCGAGGCGCGCGTGAAGCGGCACGGCTACACCGCGGCGGCCACCGACGTCTCGCTGGTGCGGCGGGTAGCGCCGCATCTGATGGCCGCGTTCGACATCGAGGTCGCGCGGGCTCGGTTGGGCACGGTACAGGATCCCGAGACAGTGTTGACGGATCTTGCGGGGCGGCTAGCGCGACACGGTACAAGCGCACCCCAAGAGATCTTCCTCGAGCACGAGATCGTCCCCTTGCTCGACGACGTGTTCCAGAAGCGCGGCGAGGTTCTGCCACCACTACACGGCAAGGTAGAACGCCTCGACCACGGCCGCGTGCGCATCAGCTACGACTGGAGCAGGCCCGACCAACTCAAGGACTGGAGTGATTTGGACGGTCAACAACCGATACTGTCGCTTGACAATCAGCGCTGGCTTCTCCGGGTCGAGAGCAAGGCCTGGCTCGCCCATGCCGTCGCCTTCGTTGGCGACGTCAGCGTGCGCGCGTCGTGGGGACTCACCTGGCGGAAGCGCGACGGTAAGGACTTGTTTCTCTTCGAGGGACGACCGTTCGTGCGCATCTGTGCGCAGGGGAAGGAGACGGGTTTTTCGGCTTCGCCGTTCGAGGTCGACCTGTTCATCAACGGCAAGTCGGTCGACGACAAGATCCTCTCGCGCAAGAAGATCGGCGCCGGTCGCTCCATCGATGACCGCGTCTTCTTGATCGAGCGGTCCAAGGGCCGATTTCGGATGTCCGTCGGCAGGACCAAGCTCATTGACTTCCCGGCGCGGACGGTCGCCGCGCAGGGCTCCATCCTGATCGTTCGCCCGGACTCGCCCCGTGTCGGCGAGGGCGAAGCGCTCCTTGGCGGACTGATCATCGAAGGGACGCCCGACCCCGCCACGGTCGATGCGGCCCGCACGGCCTTCCGCGACGGCTGGCGCAGGCGCCTGATCCCCGGTAGGTGACAGCCCCCGGGTCGGACCCAATCGGTCACGGCCGCGGCGAGGCTCCGATCTCATGGGGAGAATGGAGTTTGGGCAACCGTGGCGGTGGCGGTCTGCCGAAGAGGGAGGATAAACTATCGTTGTATCGCGATATAGCGATGAAGCTACTGCCCGCGGAGGCGACACGAGCAGCAATGAAGGACTTGGCCTCGATAACCGAGCGACTGAAGGTGCTGGCGGACGGCACCCGGCTGAGGATCCTGCACCTCTTACGGGCCGAGGAGTTGACCGTCGGTGAGTTGGCGACGGCTCTCGGGCACGGTCAGTCGACGGTTTCGAGCCAGCTGGCTCGGTTGCGCGAAGCTGGCCTCGTGCATGACCGGCGCGACGGCACGCGTTCGTACTATCGGCTCAATCCGTTGTCGCTCGACGGCACCGACCACGTGTTCTGGAAGCTCGTGCTCGACCGGCTCGTCGAGGATCCGATGTTTGCCGCCGACCGCAAACGGCTCGACCAGACCCTGCTCGCTCGCAGTGGTGGCACGTGGGTGGATCGCGCCGCCGGTTCGCTCGACCGTCGCTACATCCCTGGCCGCAACTTCGAGTCGCTCGCGGTCGGCCTGGCCGCCTTGCTCGAACTGGGTGATTGTGTCGACATGGGGTCCGGTGACGGTGCCTTGCTCGACTTGATCGCACCCGCAGCGCGCGCTCTACACTGCATCGACGACCACGTCGGCATGATCGAGGCCGGTGCACGGCGCATCCGCGCCGGCGGCTTCGCCCACGCCCGCTTCCTCAAGGGCGACATGCACGAGCCGCCGTTGGAAGCCGAGAGCGCTGACACGGTGTTGTTCCTGCAAAGTCTGCAATACGCCGCCGACCCCGAACGGGCCATCGCGGCGGCGGGTCGAGTGCTCCGTCCAGGCGGCCGCTGTCTCGTGTTGACTCTCGGCGAGCATCGCGACGAACGTACGCTCCTGGAATACGGTCACCTCCATCCGGGGTTTACCGCCAAGCGTCTGCGCGGATGGCTCGCCGCCGCTGGCCTCGTGGTTGATCGGTGTGAACTTTCTGGTCACGACCACCGCCAGCCGCAGCTGCCGATCCTGCTTGCACACGCGCACCATCCGGGCCAGGGAGGGTCGACATGACGAACAAGGGAGTTCCGTCTGCCTTCCGACCCAAGGACCGGGCGCCACGCTTTCCGATCCTGACCGCGATGACTGAGCGCGTCCTCGTTTGGGACGGTGCCATGGGCACCATGATCCATGACTCGGACGCGACCGACGAGGACTACGCCGGCTGCGAAGGCTGCCCGGAGATCATCAACGACACCCGACCTGACGTGATTGCGGACATCCACCGGCGCTACTACGAGGCTGGCGCGGACGTCGTGGAGACCAACACCTTTGGCGCGACTGCGCTGGTGCTCGCCGAATACGACCTGCAAGACCGCGCGCTCGAGCTCAACCGCAAGGCGGCCGAAATCGCCGGAGGCGTGCGCGACGAGATCACGACGGTCAAGCGGCCTCGCTTCGTGGCTGGTTCGCTCGGCCCGACCACCCGCCTGGTCACGCTCGGACACGTCGACTTCGACGACCTGCACGCGTTCTATCAGGAGCAGGCGCGCGGCCTTCTACAGGGGTCGGTCGACCTCCTGCAGATCGAGACCTGCCAGGACCTGCTGCAGGTAAAATGTGCGATCTCAGCCTGTCGCGAAGCGATGGAGATCGAGGGTCGGGAAGTGCCGATCCTGGTTACATTCACGATCGAGACGACCGGCACCATGCTCGTTGGTTCGGACGTTGCCGCAGCGCTGTCCACGATCGAGAACCTGCAGGTCGACGTCGTTGGCCTCAACTGCGCAACCGGACCAGACCTCATGCGCGAGCACGTCAAGGTGCTCGGCGAGAACTCGACGCGGTTCGTCGCGGTGCTGCCGAACGCCGGCCTGCCCCGCAACGTCGACGGCAAGACCGTCTACGACCTGGCCCCGGCGGAGCTCGCGTCCTTCCACCGGCGCTTTGTAGAGGAATACGGTGTCACGGCCGTCGGCGGCTGTTGTGGAACGACCCCGGCACACATCACCGCGACCGCTGAGGCGGTGGCCGGTCTCGTGCCGCGCTCGCGCCCCGGCCACTTCGAAGCCCACCTCGCGTCTCTCTATGGCGCAGTCCCGCTCGATCAGGACCCGGGTCCATTGATCATCGGCGAGCGGACCAACGCCAACGGTTCCAAGAAGTTCCGTGAGATGTTGCTCGAGGAGGATTGGAACGGTCTCGTCGAGATCGGCAAGGACGAGGCCAAAGAGGGCGCGCACGCGATCGACGTCTGCACGGCCTACGTCGGCCGCGACGAAGTGCATGACATGGGCGAGGTCCTGTCGCGAGTCGTGACGCAGGTGCCGGTGCCGGTCGTGATCGATTCGACGCAGCTCGATGTGCTCGAGGCGTCGCTGAAACTGATCGGCGGGCGCCCCATCATCAACTCGATCAACCTCGAAGATGGCGAAGGTAAGGCGGACGAGCTGTGCCGGTTGGCGCGGCGCTTCGGTTGTGCGCTGGTGGCGCTGACGATCGACGAGGAAGGCATGGCGAAGACCGCCGAGCACAAGCTCGAGGTCGCCAAGCGCATCCACGACATCGTCACGGGACGGCACGGCCTTCCGTCCGAGTGTCTGTTGTTCGATGCGCTGACGTTCACCATCGCCTCCGGCGACGAGGACAGCCGCGACGCCGCCATCCAGACGCTCAAGGGTTTGAAGGCGATCAAGGAAGGGCTGCCGGGCGTGCGCACGGTGCTCGGGCTCTCCAACGTCTCGTTTGGACTCAAGCCCTACGCGCGCCGTGTTCTCAACTCCGTGTTCCTCGACGAGGCGAGGCAGCACGGGCTCGACGCCGCGATCATGAACGGCGCCAAGATCATTCCGGTGCACACCCTCAACGAGGACGAACTAAAGGTCACTCGCGATCTGATCTGGGATCGGCGCAGCGAAGGCTACGACCCGCTGTTCGCGTTTATCGATCGTTTCGCCGGGCGCAAGGCGAGCGATGTGGTCGGCGAGGACGAGATGACGCTGTCGATCGAGGAGCGGCTCAAGCGTCGCATCGTCGACGGCAATCGCGCCAACCTGGAAGTGCACCTGGATGAGGCGATGCAGACGCACAAGCCGCTCGACATCATCAACAAGATCCTGCTCGACGGGATGAAGGTGGTGGGCGAGCTGTTTGGGTCGGGGCAGATGCAGCTGCCGTTCGTGCTGCAGTCTGCGGAAACGATGAAGGCAGCGGTGCGACACCTCGAGCCGCACATGGACAAGGTCAAAGGCTCCGAGAAAGGCACCATGGTCATCGCCACCGTGCGCGGTGACGTGCACGACATTGGAAAGAACCTGGTCGACATCATCCTGAGCAACAACGGCTACAAGGTGGTCAACATCGGTATCAAACAGGCGCTAGAGAGCATCCTCGAAGCGTCCGTAAAGCACCACGCCGACGTGATCGGCATGAGCGGGCTGCTCGTCAAGTCGACCATCGTCATGAAGGAGAATCTCGAGATCATGGCCGAGAAGGGCTTGGCGACGCCCGTGATCTGCGGTGGCGCTGCTCTCAACCGCGGTTACGTCGAGAAGGACCTGCGCCAGGCTTATCCGACCGGCACCGTCTACTACGGACGCGATGCGTTCACCGGACTCCACCTGATGGACGAGCTCTGTGGCGTTACGATGACGAAGACGCTTACGGCTTCCACGCCGCACAAGGTCGTGCGGCACGAGACGCGCGCCGAGCGTGAAGCGCGCATGGAACCAGCGCTGCTCGAGTACGCCGAGCCGACGGTCGCGCCGGCACCGACCGTGCCCGAGCCGCCGTTCTGGGGTGCGCGCGCTGTTGGACCGGACGAGATCGATCTGGCGACCGTGCTGCGCTACGTCAACAAGACAGCGTTGTTCAAGGGCCAGTGGCAGTACAAGCGGGGCAAGAAGAGCGAGGAAGATTACGCGGCGCAGCTACAAGACGAGGTCGAGCCCAAGCTACGCTCGTGGATCGAACGCGCGGTCAATGACCGCCTGCTCGCGCCGCATGTCGTCTATGGCTACTGGCCGTGCAACGCGGACAAGAATGACCTCGTGATCTTCGCGCCCGACGGCGATGCGGAGTTGTGTCGCTTCACGTTTCCCCGTCAGCCCAAGCGCGGGCGGTTATGCGTTGCTGACTACTTCCTGCCGTTCGATGCCGGGCGCCGCGACATGGTCGCGTTCACGTGCGTGACGATGGGCGAGATCGCTTCGCAGACGACGCAGAAGTTGTTCGAAGCTGATCGCTACGACGACTACCTGCACTTCTACGGGCTCGGCGTCGAGGGTGCGGAGGCGCTCGCGGAGTACTGGCACAAGCGGATCCGCCAGCAGATCGGCATCGCCGACCAGGATGCGCACGACATCGACAAGCTGTTCAAGCAGAACTACCGTGGCAGTCGCTTCTCGTTCGGCTATCCGGCGTGCCCCAACCTGCAGGACCAGGTCAAGCTCAGCGAGTTGCTCGACTTCGCGGCAATCGATGTGACGCTCACCGAGGATTGGCAGCTCGTGCCGGAGCAGTCGACGAGCGCGCTTATTTGTCACCACCCAGAAGCGCGCTACTTTAACGTCTCCGTGACGTGAGCCGGCTTCGATGACCGACGACTTCTACTGCGACGAAGCGCTCAGCGGCAAGACCCCGGTGAGAGTTGTCGAAGAGACCGACACCGTGTTGGCCTTCCACCACACCAAGCCGTTCTGGCCCGTGCACATCGTCGTTGTGCCAAAGCAGCACGTGCCGTCACTGACTGATCTCGGCGGCGCCGACGAGTCGGTGCTCGCGGATGTGCTGTCAGTGGTGCGTCGGGTCGCCGAGCAAGTCCTCGACGAACACGGCGCGTGTCGGATTCTGACGAACCTCGGGCGCTACCAAGACTCCAAGCACCTGCACTTCCACGTCAACTCCGGCGAGCCGGGCAGCTGACGCCTGGTTACTGGCCGAGCGTCATCTTGCCGCCGTTGCTGAGCACGACCTGCAGCGTGTTGACGGTGGGATCCGACACGATGAACTGATTGAACAACATCAGGCCGCCGAGGGCGCTGATGTTGGGAATAAGGAAGGTCATCTTTGCGGTCCCTGTGGCTGACGTTACCAAGCCGCCCATGGTCTCGCCTGACGCGAGCAGCTTGCAGCCCGGGGCACCGATCGGGGTCAGGTCGAATGGTAGCGGGAGCGCGGCCCACAGCTTATCGCTGAAACCGAGGACGAGGAGCGCTGCAGCAGTCGCCCGCGCGTTGTTCAGGTCCACCGTGAAGCTCTTGCCGAGCTGCGGCAGGCCGGTGTGCGACAGCGCCGGAATACCGTTGCCGGGACCGGTCCCTTTGCAACCGGCGCCGTACATCGAGTAGGCGGCGCTCGGTGGGCATTGTGTCGTATCCACACGGAAGGTCCACGCCTGAGTGAAGCTCGTCGGCGTGCCGTTCCACGTGGTCGCGTTCTGGGGTCGCCAGTAGTAGTTGATCCGCGTGTTGGCTGTCGTACAGATCGGGTGTGACATGCCCGTGTTGTCGAACGAGATGAAGTACTGCGTGTTGGCGGGGACGACGTAGGGGGGGGTGAACTTGCCGGAGTACAACCCGTAGGTCGGCGTCATGGTCATCGTGCCCGAACGTGCCGCGGGCAGCACGGGCTTGTTGGCGGCGTCCGCTAGGTGCAGGTAGAACTTGATCGTAGCCGAGCTCGGCGAGCTCGACTTGAGCGTGTAGCCGAGCACGACCACCGGTGCCGTCGAGATCGGCAAGATCGGACAGAAGATGTTCGTGTTTCCACTCGTCCACCCGCTGCTGCACGCGAGGTTGGCTGTGGGGCAGGTCGTCTGTGCAAGCGCTGCCGAGGAGACAAGCAGGGTAGCAAGAAGCTGTAATCGCATGATGGCCTCGAGGAGAGTGGCTGGACTCAACCATCATAGCGAGAGATGTTGGCCGCGTGGCAGTGCCGGCTACGAACTAGCGATCCGACGGTGGTCTGTCTGACGGCTCGCTGCCGTGAGTTCTAGCCGTTTGCCGGTGTGCGTCACCTCGCCTTCGACCTCATCGTTTACCCGCAGCAGGTGCGGGTTCAGGCCGGGAACGTGCGGCAGGTAGGCGAAGACCTCTTCCTCGGTTCGATCGGAGCAGAAGTGCGCGACGAGTCTGTCGGGACTGATGGCCGAGCAGGTCAGCGAATGGTGCTCCATGGGGAGAGTTTCGACCGTATCGGATCGCGGCCTTGAGAACGTCGTTTCTCCAATCGCTGATCGCAGCATGCTATCGTGTCGTTCCTGGCGGTACCTTCCGACGGTACCTCCTGGCGGTACCTTCCGACGGAAGCAGTGGAGGCTGGAGTGGTGGAGGAGACGGCATGAAAGTCGCGGTCACCGGGGGTACCGGTTTTGTCGGCTCCGACGTTGTCGAGGTGTTGCTTGAGCGCGGGGATGCAGTGCGGATCATCACGCGCGATCCTGCTGCAGTGCCGGCGCAGTTCCACGGTCTTGTCGAGACGGGCCCCTGGGATGATCCC
>NYZE01000131.1 GCA_002685965.1 Planctomycetota bacterium
CTGCCTTGGCGCCGGCCGGCAGCGCTCAGGCGAGGCAATCGACCCTTCGGTTGGCCTCGAGGCGGTCGGCCGGGTCGGCGATGAGGTCTCGACCGGCGACGTGGTCGCGCGGGTGCATGCGCGCACGGCCGCCGATGCTGAACGTGCCCGCGAGGGTACTGCCGCCTGTGTGGTGATCGGGGCGGAGCGGCCCGAGTCACGACCGTTGCTGCTCGGAAGTGTCGGGTTCGATGTGCCGAGCCCGTAAGATCCGCCGCCGATCCGCACCCAGGGAGTTCCTTTGCTAAAGCTCGTCTCGTTTCTCGGCCTGATCGGCTTTCTCCTGATCTGCTGGCTGCTGTCCACGAACCGTCGAGCCGTCAACAAGCAGACGGTCATCGTCGGACTGGGCATCCAGCTCACGTTCGGCTTGGTGTTCTTGTGGTGGAAGGCCGGCAAGGACTTCCTCTACGGCGTTGGCAGCGGAGTCGCCTCCTTCCTCGGCAAGTCGGCCGATGGCTCGATCTTCATGTTCGGGCCGCTCGGTGTGCAGGAGCACGCGGCGACGATTCTCGCGATCGAGGGCATTCCCGGCGACATCGCCAAGGGTGGCTTCGTATTCGCTTTCCAGGTGCTGCCGACGATCATCTTCTTCTCGGCGTTCATGGCGGTCATCTACCACCTTGGCTTCATGGATTGGATCGTGCGCGGCATCGCCTTCGTCATGGTGCGTACGATGAAGACGTCGGGCTCGGAGTCGCTCGCGGTCGCATCGAACATCTTCGTCGGCCAGACGGAGTCACCGCTGCTCGTGCGCCCCTTCCTCAAGACGATGACGAACTCGGAGCTCATGGCCGTCATGTGTGGCGGTTTTGCCACGATTGCCGGCGGGGTCTTTGCGCTCTACGTCGGCTTTGGGATTCCGGCCGGGCACCTGATCGTTGCGAGTGTCATGTCGGCACCGGCAGCGCTCGTCGTCGCGAAGGTGCTGGTCCCCGAGACCGAGGAGAGCCAGACCTTCGGCAAGGTCAAGTTCGACATCGAGAAGGAGACCTCTAACGTCGTGGAGGCGGCAGCGTCGGGTGCGACGGACGGACTCAAGCTTGCGCTCAACGTGGGTGCGATGTTGATCGCGTTTCTCGGCCTGATTGCGGTCGTCAACTGGGGGCTCAGCGGTCTGTCGAGCCTGTTCATCGCCGAGGACGCGGCGCCGTGGACGCTGCAGATGTTGCTCGGCTACGTGTTCGCGCCGTTCGCGTTCTTGCTCGGTGTCGGCGGCGACGACCTGCTGAAGATGGGGGAGCTGCTCGGCTACAAGGTCGGCGTCAACGAGCTGATCGCCTACGACGCACTGTCGAAGCTGCAGCCGACAGTGCCTCCGCAGCCGGGGCAGGTCTCGGAGCGCACGTTCACGATTGCGACCTACGCGCTGTGCGGCTTCGCCAACTTCTCGTCCATCGCGATCCAGATCGGTGGCATCGCGGCGCTCGTGCCGGAGCGGCGCAGGGACCTCGCGCGGCTCGGTCTGCGCGCGATGTTCGGTGGCGCGGTGGCGAGCTGGATGACGGCCTGCATCGTGGGGATCCTGCTCTAGTCATGGAGCTTCAGGTCGAAGCCGAGGTAGAAAGGCTCGCCCATGCCAGGACACGGCTGCAGAAGGCGGGCGTCGAGGCCGCTGCCGCTTGCGTGGTGCTCGGCAGCGGTCTGAAGACCTTCGGTGAGACCCTCACCAACCCACTATCGGTCTCCTTCGACGACGTGCCCGAGTTCCCGCGGCCGCGTGTCGCCGGCCACGGCGGCGAGCTAATTCAAGGCACGATCGGTGACACGCTCGTGCACTGTCTGACCGGGCGGGTACACCTCTACGAAGGCTGGCACCCGTGGGAGCTCGTTCGTGCGGTGCGCACGGTGGCGCTGCTCGGCACCGGTACCTTCGTGCTGACCAACGCCGCTGGCGGGGTTCGCGAGGACCTCGCCCCTGGCGATCTCATGCTGATTCGGGACCACCTCAACCTGACCGGTAAGAACGTGCTGTGCGGAGAGCACCATGACGCCCTCGGGCCGCGATTTCCGCCGATGTCGGAGGTTTACTGTGCGCACGCGCGGGCGAGGCTGCACTCGTTAGACCCGAAGCTCGTCGAAGGCGTCTACTGTCAGGTGAGTGGTCCGTCGTACGAGACACCGTCCGAGGTCAAGATGATCGGCCTGCTCGGCGGCGACGCCGTTGGCATGTCGACCGTGCCCGAGGCGGTGGCGCTGCGCGCGATGGGCAAGCGCGTCGTTGGCCTGTCCTTGATCACCAACAGGGCCGCGGGGTTGTCCGCGGTCGCGCCGAATCACGAAGAGGTGATCGCGGAAGGCAAGAAGGCCGCGCAGCGCATGGAGCGCTTGCTTACGGCTGCGATTCCGGCTCTTGCTTGACGATCACGTCGCGTGCGATCGGCACGGACAACAGCACCATCACGGCGATGCTGATGATCGCCGCGACTGCCATGCGCCAATCCCCGCGCAACATTCCGTCGGACAGCCACAGGTAGAGGAAGGTGCCAGGGATGATGCCGACCAGCGTGCCGAGCAGGTAGTGGCGTAGCTTGACCGTGGTGAAGCCGAGCCCGTAGTTGAGGGCGTCGAATGGCAGTACCAGGTTGAGACGCAGTGCGAGCACCGACAACAGGCCACGCCGCTCCACGACCTTGCCGAGGCGGCCGACGAGTCCTGCGTCCATGCTGCCGCTGAGCCCCGGGAGTACCCGACGCAGGAAGCCCGACACGGCGCGACTGAAGCCGTAGCGGCTCACCGTGAAGGCGACGGTTGCGCCGCATGTCGCGCCGAGGACCTTGTAGCATGTGCCATATGCCAGGCCGAACAGCTCAACCGTGATCGGCGCGACGAACACACTTGGAAACAGGGTCAGCGGTCGGATCGTCAGGATGGCGATGAAGGCGATCGGCGCCCAGGCGCCCTTGCCGCGGATCCACTCCTGCAGCCGTTCCCTGTCATAGACGAGTTCGAGCACTCCCGTCACGTGCAAGAGCGCCAGCGCGCCCGCGAACACGGCCGTCGCGATCAGGGGCGGGATCAGCAGGGCCCCTAGGCTGACGGCTGCGGGGGTTTGCTGGCTCTCGCCGGCGGTTTGTGCTTCGTTGGGTTCCATGGCAGAGGTTTTCCCGGCCGAGTCTTCCCAGGGAGAGGCGATCGAGATCCGACCCTACCAACCCGGCGACGAAGACTCGATCGTCGAGGGTTGGAACGCGGTGTTCCCGGCTCAGGACGGTTTGGCCGAGCGCGACCTCGCCTACTGGCGATGGCAGTTCGAGCAGAATACGCTGGCTCGCACCGAGGTTGCCGTGGCGATCGCCGGGGGACGAGTCGTCGGTCAGTACGCGGCAGTGCCGCAGCGAGCGCTCGACGAGGGCGGGGAGATCACGACCGGCCTCGTCGTCGATGCCTTCGTACTGCCGGAGTATCGCCGGGCTGGCTCGCGGCCCGGGATCATCATTCACTTGGCGCGCGACCTGCACGACTGTTGGTGCGGGCCGAGAGCGCGGCTAGTCGATCGCGGACACAGCCTGCTCTATGGCTATCCGTTCCCGATCTGGCGCATCGCGCAGCGACACCTCGCCTCCGAGATCGTGCGCGATATGGACGTCTTGTTCTCCGAGATCGCGGTGCCGGGCTTCGTGCCCGTGGCATCGCCGAACGACGTCGAGGTGGTTGAGATCGACGACGTCGTCGCGGCTGCGGATGCGGTCTGGGCGAGCGTCGTGGCCGAGACTCGCTTTGGACTCGTGCGCGACGGGCGCTACCTCGACTGGCGCTACGTGCGTCACCCGCAGAAGCGATACCGAGTGTTCTTGGCACGTGGGGCCGACGGCGTTCCGCGCGGCCTCGCTGTCTATCACCAGGGCCGCTACACGGTCGATGCCGGGATCGTCTGCGATTGGATCGTGCCGGCGGCGGACGAGGCGGCCGAGAATGCGCTGCTCGCCGCGCTGCAGGCGCGAGCGGCCGAAGACGGTACCCCTGTGCTTCTGTCCGTGTTCCCGCAGAACGATCCGCGCTTCTTGCGCTGGCAACGTAAAGGCTTCCTGGTCGGACCGCCGAGTCACTTCCTGGTCATGAACACCTTCGGACATCACGTGCGTTACTTGCGCGATCGTTGGTTCTTCACGCTCGGCGACTCCGATCTCGTTTGATGGCAGCCGCGCCGATGGCAGACGTCGAGTTGCGCGAGTATCGACCGGGCGACGAGACGGCGATCCTGGCCACGTTCAATCTCGTGTTCCGCGAGGTATGCGGCGACAGCTATGTCGACCGCACTCTGGAACGCTGGCGCTGGGAGTTCGCCGACAACCCACAGGGCATGCGCGTGATGCTTGCAGTGACGTCGGACGGGTTGGTCGCCGGGCAGTATGCCGGCGTGCCGATGCGCGTGTGGAGCGCACAACACGGACGCGAGCTGTCGTTCTTCCACGCCGTCGACTCGATGGTGCACCCCGACTACCGCAAGGGGCTGCGCAAGAAGAGCCTGTTCATCGAGGTCGCGGAGCGATACTTCGAGACCTGGGGCGGGGTCGCCGACGAGCTCGGTTTCGGTTATCCGGTGCGCCCAGCGTGGCGGGTTGGCGAGCGCTATCTCGGTTACCGGCTCGTGCGAACGCTCGACTTCCTGCGGCGGCCGACCGGGGCCGTGCCGTCCGACAGCCCGGTGACGGTCGATGTCGTCGAAGCGTTTCCCCGCGAGGTCGACGCTCTGTTTGCGGAGGCGCGGCAACACTGCGCCTGCACCACCGTCAAGGATGCGCGCTACCTCGACTGGCGCTACGCGGCATGCCCGGACGTCGACTACTTCCTGCTCTGGGCGCACCGTTGGGGTAGGCCAGCGGGTTCTTGCGTCCTTCGCACGGAGGGCGGGCTCGTGCCCGCCACCGCGACGATCGGCGACATCCTGATCGATCCGACCGACAGCGAGACGCTGCCGGCCATCGTGCAGCGCTGCGACGAGCTAGCCGTGACGGCTGGCTGCACGCACCTCATGACCGTGCAGAATCCGCAAGTCGCTGTCGGGCGCGCGTTCGCCGAGATCGGGTTCACACCGGAGCCATCGGCCACCTGGCTCGAGCGCAAGCTCGGCTCGCGAGATTTCACGAGTGGCTTGACCCAGGAGTGGCTCGCGGAGAACTGGGCCTACGCGCTCGGCGACTCGGATTTGTTCTAGGAGTCTGCGCTACGGGAGACGATTACGCGAGGCAGGCTCCTAGAGCGTGCGCTCGTAGAGCCGGTGTCGCATCGCTTCGAATGCGCCGAGCGACAACAGCGGCTTGACCATCGGTACGTTGTCTTCGAGCACCCACGACAGCTCCGCGTCGTTGTGGCCGGAGTCCCTCGAACGTGCGATGTGCTCGAGGATGAGTCGAGCGTCGAGTCCGGTGCGGCGCATGTCGGGAACCACACCAAGCGTGATCACGCGGAAGCCGTCGGTCTTCTTGATGCCACGCAGGAAGCGCAAGAACCCGAACGGGAACAGGCGACCGTTGCACGCGATCGTACCGGCGTTGACGTCGGGAACGGCGAGAATGAAGCCGACGTAGCGACCGTCAACTTCGGCGATCTGGCACAAACGCGGATCGACGATGCGTTTGAAGTCCTTGGCCGCGTGCCGGAACTCCTCGCTGCTGAATGGCGAGTAGCCCCAGTTGGTGGACCAAGCGGCGTTGTAGACGTCGCAGAGTCCCTCGACGTCACGCCAGAAGTGTCTCTTGTCGATGTTGCGGATCGTCGCCATCGTGCGTTTCTCGGTCACGCGTCTGGCGCGCTCGAGGCGCGTCACGTCGACGTCGAAACGGTTCATGCGATAGGCGATCAAGTCCATGGTGCCTTCGAGGCCGTGCGCGAGCAGCAGCGCCTCGTATCCGGGGGGGTGTTGGTTGATGTCGATCCGCGGACAGAGGTCGAAGCCGGACACCTGCAGGCCGCAGGTGTAGTTTGTCGATAGCTCGATCGGCCCGCGCATGCGATCGAGGCCATGCTCGGCGAGAAAGCTCGTGGCGGCTCTTAGCAGCAGGCCGGCGCCGTCGGCGTTCGGCAGGAGCACATGCCCGAAGAAGCCGGTCTTGTCGCCGTGGTGTTCGAGTGACAGACGGTGCACGGTGGCCGAGATACGGCCGACCGCTCGTGGCCCGTCGCGCAGAATCCAGAATGCACAGTCTGCGTGGGCAAAGAACGGGTTCTTGCGCGCGTCGATGCGGTTCAGAAGATCGAAGGTCAGCGGCGGCACAAAGGTCGGTAGATGGGCGAGCAGCGACCGGGGCAGGTCCACGAACTCGCGCAGCCGGCGACGGCCACTGACACGTTCGAGGCGGTAGGGCATGGAAGCGTTTTGCCTGAACGCCGTTCCGTTGCCAACATGGTTGTGCGCGATGGACACACGCTTCTCGAGAACTGCAGCCCTGCTCCTGGTCGGATTGGCCGCCTGTTCGGCCACCGAGACCCATCCGGACCGGCAACCGAAGGGGAGCCCCATCGAAGATGCCAGCCTGTCAGCTGCGTCGAAGCAGGAGCTGAAACAACTCGAGGCGCTGTTCAAGGTCGCGCACGTGAACTACGCCGCCAGGCGCGCCGTCGCCCTGGCATCCGAGCCGCGCCTGGGCCCTTGGCTCGCCAAAGCCGTCGTCGGCTATGTGGTCGGTGACTATGACCGCCTCAAGAGCCACGGCCCCGTGCCACAGCTGGCGCGGATTCCGCGCTTTGCCAACCGCACCTTCTTCCGGGGACGCCGGGAGCTCGTCGTGCTCGGCGACCCTGGGCGCCAAGCGATCGTGGGTTATCTGATGCGGTCGCGCCGCGGTGAACTGCGCCAGCTGTCGCGCTACCTCTTGAAGGCTCACCAGGCCGAGGTGACGCTGGCGCTGATGCGCGTCGAACTGGCGGCGGGGGTGCCGGCGTCCCAGCGCACCGCGCTGCAGGTACTCGCCGACCTCGGCAAGCACGATGCCGCGTTCAAGCTGCTCGAGCAGACGACTAGGGTTGCCAACTGGCAGCTGCGGGGCACGGCGACGCGCGTGCTGGCGACGGCAATGCGCAAGCGGCGGACAGGAATGGCCGGGGCACGGCTCTGGCGCGTGTTCGAGAGCGATGCCGATGAGTTTGTGCGCCGGCAAGCACTGCTCGGTCTGGGTGACCTCGCCGATGCGGGCCAGGTGCGGCCGCTCGTCGAATCACTGGCGGCGCTCATGAAGAGCGACCGCCTGGCCGAGGCGAAGGCCGCCGGTGAGGCATTGCGGCTGTTGACCGGACGCAGCTACGGCACCAAAGTGCGTCGGTGGCGTGAGTGGCTCGGCAACCCGGCTCGAAGGAACGGGGGGAGATGACGGAAACGACGGCTCGTGGTGGTGAATGGCGGATTGCGGAGACGGGCAAGCGCTGCGTCGGCTGTCGCGTGCCGTTCGCGTTCGAGCAGTCCTTCTTCTCGCAGCTCGAAGTCGATTCGACCGACGATGTCATCACCTTGAACCGCAAGGATTGGTGCGAGTCGTGCTGGACCGAGTCCGAGGCACCGTCCATCTTCTGGAAGACGCGTCGCCCTGCGGCTGACGGCAGCGAGAGCCACGTCGATCTCGCGGCGCTGAATCAGCTTTTCTTGGGTCTGATCGAGGACACGCGGCCCGAGATCGAGACGCTGCGCTACGTCGTCGCGTTGATCCTGCAGCGCAAGCGGCTGCTGAAGGCCGTGCGAACGGCTGGCACGGCGCGCGGCGACCTCGTGGTCAAGGACCCCCGCGACCTGGAGAAGCGGCTGCGTCTGCCGAGCCCCGATCTGAGCGAGGAGAGCCTCGAGAACCTCAAGGAGCAGCTCGGGAACATCCTGGGGTAGCTATCCTGCTGCGCGTGAACGTTCCTTTACTTGATACGACGCGTGGCCAGGAGTCGCTCTTCGACGAACTCAGCGCGGTCTGCGACCGGGTCATCCGTTCGGGCCGCTACATCCTCGGGCCGGAGGTCGAAGGGCTCGAGCAAGAGCTGTCGGCTTACGTGGGCGCGCAACACGGGATCGGCGTCTCGTCGGGCTCTGACGCTCTGTTGATCGCACTCAACGCGTTCGATGTTGGGCCCGGCGACGAGGTCGTGTGTCCGACCTTCACGTTCTTCGCGACCGCTGCAGCGATCTCGAGGCTCGGGGCGAAGCCGGTGTTTTGCGACTGCGACCCGGACACGTTGAATGCCCGCGCGTCCGACATCGAGGCGTGCCTGACGCCCGCAACGAAAGTGATCCTGCCGGTGCACATGTTCGGGCGCTGCCTCGACTTCGCTCCGATCGCCGAACTCGCCAGCGCGCATGCCTTGCCCGTCGTGGAGGACGCGGCGCAGGCGGTCGGCACCAAGGGCGCCGCGGGGAGCGCGGGCAGCCTCGGTTCGGCGGCGTGCTTTTCGTTCTACCCGACCAAGAACCTGGCGGCGTTCGGCGACGGCGGCTTCGTCACGACCAACGACGCCGAGGTCGACGACAAGGTGCGCGTCTTGCGTGCGCTCGGCATGCGGCAACGCTACTACCACGAAGTCGTCGGCTGGAACTTCCGCCTCGACGCGCTGCAGGCCGCGCTCCTGCGCGTCAAGCTGCGCCGCCTCGACGAGGCCAACGCGACGCGGCGTGACAACGCGGCCCGCTACGGCGAGCTGTTCGGCGCGCACGACCTCGACGCGGTTGGGCTCCCGTCCGAGGATCCTGGCTGCACCTGGCACCAGTACGTGGTCCGCATCCGGGACGGCCGACGCGATGCATTGCGCGAGCACCTGGCTGCCCAGGGCATCGGCACGGAGATCTACTACCCGGTGCCACTGCACATGCAGGAGTGTTTTGCAGACCTTGGATACCGTGAGGGCGCCTTCCCGCACTCCGAGCAGGCCTCGCGCGAGGTGCTGGCGCTACCAATCTTCCCCGGGCTGAGGGAGGAGGAGATCGCCGCCGTCGTCGACGCGATCGCCGGCTTCCTTGCCTAGGCTGTAGCCCCCAGACTCAGGGGCGCCGCATGGCGTCATGAGGTGTAGATCAAGACCTCTGAGTGCTGATTGCCGGCAGGGCACCCGGCCCTGTCGGGCCCGGTTCGCCGATCACTGCCTTCCGCGACGCCGAGGGTCGTCGTTTTCACTCGCCTCGACCGTGAGGAGGGATGGCAGCTCTCGCGGTGGAAGGACGACTCCTGGCCGGGCTGTCGGGATCAGCTGGACCGAGCAGGATCGCGAGCGGGCGCAGGTCCTCGGTGTGCTCGAGCATGATTTTCACGATGACCGTCAGCGGGACCGAGAGCAGCATGCCGAAGGGTCCCAGGATCCAATACCAGAGCAGCAACGAGACAAAGACGACGAGTGTCGATAGGCCGAGCTTCTGCCCCATCCATCGCGGTTCGAGGAGGTTGCCGACCACCGCAATCACTCCGTAGCCGATGAACGTCGCGATGCCGATCCCGAGGCCGTGTAGGAGGAAAGCCAAGACGATCACAGGGACCGCCGCGATGGCGAAGCCGATGTTCGGGATGAAGTTGAACATGGTGGCGACGAGCCCCCAGAACAGCGCCTGCTTGATGCCGAGCAAGGTGAGCATTGTGGCGACGACACCACCGGTCAGCAGGCTGATCCAGGCCTTGATGGACAAGTAGGTCGTCACTCGGCGTGTGGCTTCGCTGAATGCGTTCCTCTCCGAGTTGCGGCCGCCGAAGGCGTGAAGCAGCTTCTTCGGGAAGGCGGTCGCCTCGAACAGCATGAAGGTCGTGATTAGCATGACGACGAGGACGTTCTGGACCGTCGCGAGCGCCCCGGAGGCGGTGGAGAACAGGAAGGTCAAGAAGGTCTCTACATCGAAGACATCGGCGATGGCCTTCTTGATCGACCATTGTTTGTCGACTCTCTTGAAGTTGCGGTGCACCCAGTCGTCGACGCCAGCAACGACCTCCTTCCAGCTGTCCTTGTAGGTCGGCACGTCCTCCTTGAAGCCCGAGATCGAGTTCGCGACGATCATCGACAGCGCCATGAAGACGAGCAGCACGCCGATCACGACCATCGGCACCGCGAGCCACTCCGGCACGTGCCATTGGCGCAGTCGCTTGATGGAAGGCAGGCAGGCGATCGAGATCATCGCCGCGAACAGGACCTGAACGACGAGGTCGCTCGTGGCCTTGATCCCGGCGAGCACGACGACTGCCGCGGCCGCGGTGAGCAACAGGCGTGCTCCCGTCCCGAGCGGTGGTGCGGATGGGAGCGTGCCTTCCTTTGACATGCGGCCGAGCATAACGGGCCCCAATGCCGGTCGTCCTGCACAATAGGCTCACTCGTGCGGCGCGAGCTCCGACAAGGCTCAGAGCCTGCAGACGGTGTTCAGCTGGAACCGGGCAGTCGCGCTGCTCGAAGTCGTTGACGTGTCAGCGTGAGACCTGTTCGCGTGGATCTGTCGCTGGCGTCACGACGCCTACTGCCTCATTGGCAGTGGTGTTGTCGTGGCGTTCGACTGGCTTGAGCACGACCTGCTTGGGGTGCCTCACCTGATCGACGAGGAAGTCGGGGCGGCCACGCACGGCGTCGCTGATGCGCCAGACATGCTGCGCCAGGATCGCGAGCATCAGAGTCTGGATAGCAATGGCCAGCGTGATCAGGAGCGCAGTGCCCGTCCAATCGGCGGTCTGTGATCCGAACAACTTGTTGATCAGCAACCAGCCGGCGATTGCGAACGCGATGGCGCACGTGCCGATGCCGACGTAGGTAATCAAGCGAATCGGCCACGACGAGAAGCTCAGGATCGAATCGATCGCGTTCGTGAGCCGCTTGAAGAACGTCCATTTGGTGGCGCATGAGTTGCGCGCGTCGCGGTGGTAGGGCACGAAGGACTGCGGATAGCCGAGCCACAGCATCAGGTAGTAGGGCGTCGTATTGCCTTCTGTGATCGCCAGGTAGGAGTCGCGCACCCGGCGGCTGATCAGGAAGGTATGGACGCCCTTCTCGGGTAGGTTTGGGAGCGCGATGCGTCGCATGGCGCCGTAGAAGGCGGTGGTCATGATCTTCTTGGACGCGGGCCCCTCGTGGCTGGCCGGCACGCCCCAGACGACGTCGGTGCCGTCTTCTTCGACCTTGCGGAAGAACTCGGCGATCAGTTCGGGCGGATCCTGCAAGTCCGTGGACAGGCAGGCGTAGTAGTCGGCCTCGACGCTGCCAAGACCGCATTTGATGGCCATGTGCGAACCGAAGTTGCGCACCAGGCGCACCACCGTGACCCGGTCATCGCCGTCGGCGATGCCGCTGAGGTGGTCCGCCGAGGCATCGGTCGAGGCGTCGTCGACGAAGACGAAGCTGACATCCACTTCCTCGGCGATGGTCTCGGCGGCCAGCCGTGCGCGCTCATAGAAGCGCTCGAGGTTGCCCTCTTCGTTGTGTAGAGGCGCGACGAGCGCGAGGTGTTTCCTGGTCACTGCTCCCTCCCTGTGTCGCCGGGACCGCGGATAGGGTAGGCGGCCAGCGAACGGCGGCGCAACAGCGGCTGCTCGGCCTGGCTGCTGCAGGCCTCCCGAGGGGTGTGCGTGCCATGGCCTCGAGCCTGTGCCCATGCAGTTGCGCGAGGCCGGCCCGCGTCCAGTCTCGCTGGCGACGTCCCCGCGACGGCTGACAAGGAGGAGGCGCCAGGTCCCCGAACAGGCGGATTTTCCCGCAAGTGCTGGGTGTTTTGCCTCTTTTTCCCCGTCGGCGCAGGTCTAGCGGATCCTCTGTGGGCGGCTATCGTAAGCTGCCCCCTCATGGCGTCCGATGGGGATGCCTCGGCCCTGCCGAAAACCCGCTCGATTTTTGCGGACGAGTGTCCGATGCGGATACCAGCACCCGTCACCCAGATCTTCTCTCAAGGAACGGAGACCAAGTTGAAGACCATTCTCGCGATTACCATGGCCGCCGCGCTTGCCGGTGGTCTCAGCGCCCAGGAATGCAAGAAGAGCTGCGGGGCAGCGGCGAAGACCTCGCTGACCCAGCAAGACAACAAGGCCAAGCCGGGCTGCTGTGAGGCGAAGACCTCGCTGACCCAGCAAGACAACAAGGCCAAGCCGGGCTGCTGTGCGGCGCAGCAGGGGACGACCAAGAGTTCCCTGCTGGCCAAGTTCAACGCGCTCAAGCCCGAGCAGCAGAAAGAGGTCGCCACTGCCCACGGCTCGCTGCGCACGGCCTGTCCGATCGGCAGCAAGGTTTCTAGCACCGTCGCCGCGCTGGACCGCCTCTACGGGACGGCTCTGACCTCGCTGAACAAGGTCGCCAAGGTCGACCAGATGTCTGCAGCGATCAAGGAGGACCTGGGCAAGCAGATTGCCCTGATCACCAAGCTCTCCAACCTGAACAAGGAGAACTTGACCATTCTGACCACGATTGCGAAGAAGTCGGGCCAAGTCTGCTGTGGGAGCGGCGACAAGAGCGGTGACGAGAGCTGCGACGAGAGCTGCGACAAGTCTTGTTGCAGCGCACCCAAGGACTGCCCGATCGAAGGCTCGACGAAGCTCGTCAAGGCATGGGGCGGAGCTCAGAAGGAAGTGTCGGAGTGCGCGAAGTGTGAGACGACCATGGCCTCGATGAAAAAGGACATGGGCGTCTTCAAGAAATATGGGATCGACCTGAAGGGCTTCACGGTCCAGCGCTTCGCCGCACAGATCCAGCTTCTCGACAAGTCCTGCGGTCAGCTCGCATGCTCGAGGGGCGGCCTCAAGGCCCGTCACTCCGAGACCATGAACGCCTGCAGCTTCACCAACGAGAACTGCACGATTGGCGTCAACGCCATCGTCGCGGCGCACAAGCTGCTGAACGCCACGCCGTTCGCCGCCAAGAAGGCCCCGAAGAAGGCCGCCGCGAAGAAGATCACGTCGAAGACCTCGAACACGGGCGAATGCCCGGCCGTGAAGGCCGGCTGCTCTGCGTCCAAGAGCGAGTGCTCGAAGGCCAAGCAGTAACCACTGCCGCCTGAACGCGAAACCGGGGTGGCTCCGCGATGGGGGTCGCCCCGGTTCTCGTTAGAGGGACAGCCCGGTGCGTTCCTATGTCCTGGCCCGCTTTCCTCCGGGGTAGCCGGCTGCCAGCAAGCCCAGACAAGCCAGCGCTCCCCACATCGGCCACGAGAACAGCCCGGCGTAATTCACCACCTCGTTCCCTTCCATGTAGAGCTCGGCGATCCAGGTCGCGACCTTGCTGCCGACGATGGTACCGATGCCGACGATCACGAGATTGAACAGGCTCTGCGTGCTTGCTCGCACATCGGAGCTTGTCTCCTCGTCGACGATCATAAAGGCGACGAAGATGAAGCAGCCGAAGCACAGCCCGTGCAGCGCGATCCCGAACATCACCGCGGATGCCGATGGTATGTAGGCGAAGATCGCCATGCGTGCTGCGTAGGCTGCCAGGCCGATCGCCAGCAGGGACTTCCGCGACAGCTTCCTCGCCAAGAACGGCATGGATGCCAGCACCAAGATCTCAGCCATCTGGCCAATGGTCATCAGCCCACCTCCGCCTGCACCGAAGATGTCCGTCAACATGTCTGCGGCGCCGCCTTGGAAGTTGGTCAAGAACCCGGCCGTGTGCACGAAGTAGAACTGATGGATGCAGCTGACCGGCACGGCTAGCAAGAAGAGCATCAGCAGCGGTTGCTTGCGCACGGCCAGGATCGCCGCGAGCGTCGCACTTTTCTCGTGGCCAGGCTTTGGGGGCGTGTGCGGAAGCAGGAAGCAATACACGCCCATCACCCAGCCGAGAATCGCGCTCAGTCGAAACGCGTTAGCGCGGCCGGCGTCGAGGTCGTACTCGTCGGAGCCAGCCAGCCACTGCGAAAATCCGATGCCGACCACGATCCAGCCGATCGTTCCCCAGACGCGGACTCTCCCGAAGTCGCGGTCTCGGTCGGGCATGTGGTGGAAGGCAAGGGAGTTGGTCAACGGCAACGTCGGCGCATAGATGATCGAGTAGGCCAACGTGTAATAGCAGAAGGTCTCGTAGTCGGTGGTCGAAGCGAGCAGCCAGACGAAGGCCGCGCCGACCAGGTGGCTGACCGCGAGGAAGATCTGTGTCGGGAACCAGCGATCGGCGATCTGTCCCGCGACGAGCGGCGCAACGATCGCGCCGATCGCGCCGATCGCGAAGATGTTGCCGATCTGTCCGGGCGTGAAGCCGACGTGGCCGTGCAGATACGGCCACAGCAGTGGTAACCATGCACCCCAGATCGCGTACTGCAGGAACATCATTCCTGACAGCTTCGCGTTCAGCCCGATCGGCATCGGCGGTGCGCCTTGCGAGTCACTCACTCTGGAACGCCGCGTCGAAGGCCCTTGCGTTGCGCTCGAAGTCGAGGTCTCGCACGAAGTCGCATGCTTCCGCGGCACCGTGTTCAGCGGTTCATTCCCGAGTCCTCCCACTCCACCGTGAGCGGTCCCTCGTAACCGATGGCGTTCAGCACCCGGACGATCTCCTCGAAGTCCACCGAGCCCCGGCCCGGGGAGCGGAAGTTCCAGAACCGGCCGTCAGCGCCGAAGTCTGTATGGCCGCCGAACACCCCCGCTTGCGTGGGGACCTCAGACCACCACACGTCCTTGACGTGCACGTTGAAGATGCGGTCGGCGAACGTGCGCAGGAAGCTCAGAGAATCGACGCCTTGGTAACCGAAGTGCGACGGGTCGAAGTTGCAGCCGAAATGTGGGTGATGGTCCACTGCCGCGAGGGCGCGCGCGGCTGAGGCGATGTCGAAGGCGATCTCGCTCGGGTGTACCTCGAGGGCGAAGTGGACGTCCTGCGCGGCGAACTCGTCGAGGATCGGCTCCCAGCGGTTTGCGAAGTCCGTGAATCCGGCTTCGATTTGCCCTGGCTGCACGGGCGGGAAGGAGTAGAGCAAATGCCAGATCGAGCTGCCCGTGAAGCCGTTGACGACTGTGCGTCCAGTGCGCGCGAGATCCTGACGCACGTTGTCAGGCGCAGCGTCGAAGAACTTGCGCGCCGCCTTGGCCGTGTCCTTCATCTCTTGCGCGGCGCGCTGGCGCACGCCTTCGGGGTCGCCGTCGCCCCAGACGTGCGGCGGCAGGATTGCTTCGTGCCGCTCGTCGATGCGATCGCATACGGCTTGTCCGACCAGGTGCGCCGAGATCGCCCATGAGCCGAGATCGTGCGCTCCTAAGAGCTCCCAGCGGTTCCCTACGTAGGCGTCGTCGGCGAGTGCCTGCTGGACGTCGAAGTGATCGCCCCAGCAAGCCAGCTCGAGCCCGTCGTAGCCGAAGGTGTTTGCCTTCGCCGCCAACGTCTCGAGCGGAAGATCGGCCCACTGGCCAGTGAACAAGCAGACGGGGCGCGGCATTGGCGATTCTCGGAGAGTAGGGAGAGGCTATTTAACTTCCGATAGCTTGACGGCGCACCTGTTCTTCGCTGCAAGCAATGAGGCTTCGAGCACGCGTTGGGTCTCGTAGGCGTCTGCGAAGTCGGGGACCGGGACTTCTGGCTTCTTGCCGCCGATCACGCGAAGCACGTCAGCAGCCATGTTCGTGAAGCCATGCTCATAACCGATGACGTGGGCATCCGGCCACCAGGCGTCAGCATAGGGGTGGTTGCCACCGGAGGTGCACATGATGCGGCGCCAGCCGCCTTCGCGCATGCCGTCAGCGGCGTCGAAGAACTGCAACACGTTCATGTCTTCGAAGTCGAACGACAGCGAACCCTTCTCTCCGTTGATCTCGATCGTGTTTCGATTCAGGTGTCCATGCGCGACGCGTGTGGCTTCGAAGCTGCCGACCGCGCCGTTCTTGAACGAGGCTAGGAACAGCACCGCGTCGTCAACCGTGCTCTTGCCCTTCTTGCGCGGATTGTCCGGGAGCGCGCGCTCCTTGATGAACGTGCGTGCAACCGAGCCGTGCACTTCGACGATCTCGTCACCGGTCAGGAAGCGGGCAAGGTCGATGATGTGCGCGTTGAGGTCGCCGTGCGCACCGGATCCGGCGACGTTCTTCTTGAAGCGCCACAAGAGTGGGGTGTCGGCGCCGCCCCAGCTCTGCAGATATTTCGCGCGCACGTGGTAAATGCGACCGATGCGGTTCTCACGAATCAACTTGTAGGCGGTCGCGATCGCCGGGCAGCGGCGGTAGTTGAACCAGACGAAGGTCTTGCACCGCTTCGCCTTGCGCGCGGCGTTCTTCATCGTGCGCGCCTCGTCGAGCGTGCCAGCCAGCGGCTTCTCGCAAGCGACGTGCTTGCCGGCTTCGAGCATGGCCAGCGCCTGATCGGCGTGGACATGGTTCGGCGTCGCCACATCGACCAGGTCGACCTCTTCGTCGACGGCGATGTCCCGCCAACGCGTCGTCCAGTGAGTCCAGCCCCATCGCTTCGCGAAGGCCAAGAGCTCGCCGGCATCGCGCGCGGCGACGGTATGCAGCATCGGCTGGACGGGCAGGTCGAAGAAGCGCCCGACCTGGCTCCAGGCGTTGCTGTGAGCCCGCCCCATGAACTTCTGGCCGATCAGGGCGACGTCACAAGTCTTGGTCATCGCGGGATCTTGACCGCTGGGGGGAGCCTTGTTCACCCGCAACCGGCACCCATCATGGATATGACATAACTATAGAAACCACAGGCTAGTAGGAGCAAAACTGGCCGGTGAGGGCAGAATGTCGCACCTTCGGTGCGGTTCACGAAATACCCAGAACTGGTTGTTATCAGGCTAGTTACGCATCTAAACGAAATCAGTTGACGGCACCGTCTTCCTATCTATCATCCCTCAGGTGGAGTTGAAGAGTAGTTAGAAGTCATGTTGGTGGGGATCCTAGCTCAACAGCAAGCAGTCCCCACTGACCAACCCAACACGAACCGTGGATGCCGCTGGCCTGAAGGATGTGAAGGTGGACCTGAAGGGACGTTTGTTCGTCCCGAAGGCGTTCATCGAGTCCGACGAGGACTCGAGCGGCGCTCGCACGTCCATCTCCAGCCTGTGGCTGACGCCGGGCCTCGAAGGGTGCCTGTGGCTCATCGACGTGGCGGAGTGGAAGCGGATGCAGCGCCGGCTCCGCTCGGCGGACATCGGCAACGCGGGAGTGCGTGCCACGCAACGGATGTTCTTCTCCCGGTCCGAGAAACTCAAGGTCGACACGCAGGGGCGGGTGTTGCTCCCGGAGGCGCACCGTCAGCGCGCCGGGATCACCGATCGCGCCGTGCTCCTCGCGCTCGTGCGACGCATCGAAATATGGAGCCCCGACCGTTGGCAGGCTTACCGCGCCACGGAAGAGGCGGACTACGAAACGAATCTGGATGCCATCCTCAGCGGGGAGATGGGCCGGGCCTGACGTCACGGGGCACGCCTCGTTGTCGGGCCGACTCCCCCGGGGCCGGAAGAGCTCGTTGTTTTTCCGGCCTTCTTGGCCCGTCTGCACTCGAGGGTGGGCGTCAAGCGACTTATGCCAGCGGCATACCGGGGCGGTGTGGTTACTGGCGACAGTGATGCTCGTGAGGCGGAGGGGGTTTCACCCCACGAGCCAGTTCTTTCAGAAGAGGTCGTCGAAGCTCTGACCCTCGAGGAGGGGTCGATTGTCGTGGATGCGACGGTCGGTTCGGGTGGTCATGCAGCGGTGATGGCCGCGTACCTCGGCCCGAAGGGAATCCTGGTCGGTCTCGACCGGGACCCTTCGGTGCTGCAGGGCGTTGGTCTTCGCCTGGAGAGCGTTGCCCCTCGCGTTGAGCTTCGACATGCGAGCTACGAAACCCTCGCCTGGGTGTTGCGCGATCTCGACATCACATCGGTCGACTGCGTGCTCATGGACCTCGGCGTGGGTAGCCACCAACTCGATGACCCTGAGCGGGGTCTTTCGTTTCGCTCAGACGCACCTTTGGACATGCGCTACGACCGCACGACTGGAAAGACCGCTGGCGACTTGTTACGGCGAACTTCAAAAGAGGAGTTGGCGACATGGTTCCACGAGTTCGGTGAAGAGCGCTACTCGCGGCGCATTGCCGCGGCCATCGTCGAGCGTCGGAAGGAACGCCGGCTACCGACGAGTTGCGGTGACCTCGCCGACCTCGTCGTGCGTGCAGTATCGCGGGGCCAAGGTCCAAAGCGTGGTCGCCGCATTCACCCGGCGACGCGTGTCTTCCAGGCCCTACGTATCGTCGTCAACGACGAACTCGGCGTGCTCGATCGCGGGCTGGTGGCTGCGCACGAAGCGTTGCACGTCGGCGGGCGCCTCGCGGTGATCTCCTTCCACAGCCTCGAAGATCGTCGCGTCAAACAGTTCTTCCGGAGTCGCATGCGGCCTGTGTTCAAGAAGCCGATCCAGGCTTCTGCATCAGAGCGGCATGCGAATCCCCGTTCGCGGAGCGCCAAGCTCCGTGTCGCCGTCCGACTGCCCGAGGGCGGGACGGCTGCTTCCGATCCGAGGTTGGGCTGCCAGGAGGCAAGGTCATGAGATGGACTGGGGCGCTTTGCGCGCTGCTGGTCTGTTTCGTGACCTGCCTCCTGGTGGTCGCCTTTCGAGTCCGGCAGCTGCGGCTGCGTGCCCTGACGCAGAGCGAGTACACGGATACGGGGTTCGTCGAATCGGATCGGGACGACTGGAGACGCCGTCTCTTCTACCACCGTCGGACGAACGTGCTCGGTCGTTGATGCGGGAAGGGCCAGAGCTTTCGGCGGCGGCCAACTCGATGCGCTACGTTGCGCTCGGCCTCGTGGCGCTGCTCGTCATCGGGCTCGCGCGCGTCCTCGACGTGCATGCGAGCAAGCGCTACCGGCCCAAGCATGGCGAGTTGGGGCAGCGCTCGCGGACGGTATGGGGACCGCGCGGCGATATTCTGGATCGCGCGGGTCGGCCCCTTGCCACGTCGGTGCTCTCGTACGACGTCGAGGTGGAGTGCTACGCCAACGAGGCGTTTCCGCCTTCCTTGGTCGTCGACGTCTGCGGCGCCCTCGAGCGCGCGGGCCGATTGTCGCCCCGCGAGCGGCAACGGATCCAAGGCATCTTTGAGTTGCCGCAGCGGGACCGTCGCCATGACCTTTGGGAGGACGGTCGTTCGTCGCAGGGACCGTGGCGTTGGTTCTGGAAGCGTCCTCTCGCCAAGGGTGTGCAGAGTGCAGCCGTGCTACGCGACCTCGAGAAGCTCGGCAAGAAGCGCATTCGTGGCCATCGCTTCCGCATCCTGTTGAAGGAAGCGTGGAAGCGCGTCTACCCGCTCGGTCGCGGCGCGAGTCACGTCGTCGGCATGGTTGCCAAGGACGAGAAGGGCCGCACCGTGACCTCGGGCCTCGAGGCCATGCCGGTGCTCGCGGCGCGCGGCCGGCTTCGTCAGACCATCCGCCGATCGGCGCGCGGCACCCACTACGCCAACGGTCTCGGGCCGCTCGCCCTCGTGTCGTCGGTCGAGCGGGCACGAGTCGTGACGACAATCGACCGGACCTGTCAGGAGACCGCCGCCGCTCTCATCGACGCGGCGGTGAGCGAGGCCGGAGCCAAGTGGGGCGTGCTGACCCTGATCGACTTAGAGAGCGGCGAAGTCCTGGCCCTTGCTGGTGCGCCGAACTTCGCACCCGAGTTCCGCAAGAAGGGTGACAACTACTGGCCGATGACGCACTGGGCACGCTTCGAGCCGGGGTCGGCGATCAAGCCGCTCGTGGTCGGGCTCGCACTCGATTTGGGCCTCGTTCGAGCAGGTCAGATGATCAAGTGTCGCGGCGACAGTGGCGGTCGCCGTTGGCGCATGCGCCACGGTCGTGCCGCGCGCGTGATCACGGACGACCACTTGGTCGGCGACGTCTCGCTCGAGCGGCTCATGATCGAATCGAGCAACATCGGTGCCGTCCGTGTAGGCACGCTCGGGGGGCGCGAGTTCCACAGCAAGATGCTGCGCCTGTTCCGGTTGCGCGAGCTGCCGTGTGTCGGGCTTCCGTTGCCGGAGTCTCGCGTGGACGGCGGCGGGGTCGAGCTGCAAGCGTTCCGGGTTCCGTCGGAGCAGACGCTCGAGAGCCGACAGTACACCCTCTACACGGGACCATCCCTGAGCTTCGGCTACGAGCTCAGTGTGGACACGTTGGCCTTCACCCGGGCACACGCCATGGCCATTACCGGGCGTGACTTCGAGCTGCGGCTCGTGCGCGAGCTGCGTCCGGCCGAGAAACCGGCGGTGCGGCTGCCGGTTGCCGGGCCCGGCAAGCGCATCCTGAGCGAGTCGACCGTTCGTTGGTTGCGAGAGACGCTTGCCAGGGTCGTCACCGATCCCAAGGGGACGGCGCGGTTCATCTCCAGCCCGGACACCGATGGAGTCATTGGGGGCAAGACCGGCACCTCTGTCCGTACCACGGGCGGTCGGGTGAGCAACGCGATCTTCGTCGGCTTTAGCCCGGTAGAGCGACCCCGCTGGCTTTCCTTAGCTGTAGTGCAGAAAGCGGGCACCGTGAACTTCTATGGCGGAAAGTTTGCTGCTCCCGCTGTCCGTGATCTGCTTTCATGTGTGCGGAGATCGGACGGCCGCAAGCGGCTGTCCGAAGCGGACGCAGGTTATCTGCGCGCGGCGGGCGGCCGCGATGGAGGCAAGTGAAAGTCGATCTCGATGGTCTGCGCGAGGTGCTCGCGCCAGCGGAAGTGCTGCGGTTTCGCAACGAGCCCATCCATGGCCTTGCCGATCACGGCGCCGATGTCGAGCCCGGTGATGTCTTCTTCGCAGTCCCCGGAACGACGGTTGACGGATCGCGTTTCGCGACCGAGGCGGTCGGGCGGGGGGCGGTGGCGGTCGTCGCCGATCGTCCGTTGCCGGTCGTGGTGCCGTGCTGGATCGTCGACGACGTGCGACGCGCGGCCGGTCGCGTCGCTGCCGAGTTCTTCCGCCACCCGTCGCGGCGCATGGCCGTCTTGGGAATCACGGGCACGAACGGCAAGACCACGGTTTCCGACCTGCTGCGGCTTTGCCTTGAGGACGACGAGCACGCCGTCGGGTCGCTGGGCACGATCTCCTACAACCTTGGCCCGAGCAACGGCGGCGACGGCAAGGTCGACGCCGTCGTGCCGGCGCGCACTACGACGCCCGGCCCGATCGAGATGCAGCGCTATTTGCGCTGCATGGCCGACCGTGGCGTCGGAGCCGTGGTGCTCGAGGCAAGTAGCCACGCGCTCGACCAGGGACGCACTGACGCGGTCGAGTTCGATGCCGCGGTGTTCACGAACCTGACGCGAGACCACCTCGACTATCACGGCTCGATGCAGGCCTACGCCGCGTCGAAGGAGCGGCTCTTTGGGCAGTTGCGGCCGGGCGCTCTCGCCGTCCTGCCGGCCGATGACCCGACTGCAGTGTCGATGCGTGAGGCGGTCCCGCCCGGCGTTCGTATTGCGACGTGGGAACTGGCCGGAGGCAAACGAGCGCTACCTGCTGGCGATGTGCACGTCATCGGGCGCGTCGTTCGCGGCGATCTCTGCGCGACGCGACTGGAGATCCGTACGCCGGAGGGCTCTGTCGACATCGCTCTACCGCTCGTTGGCGAACACAACGCTCGTAATGCGTTGGCCGCGGTCGCGTGTGCGGTTGGGCTCGGCATCGGGAGCTTGCGCGTCGCCGATGCGCTGACGCGCGCGCGCCCCGTGCGCGGTCGGCTCGAGCCGGTCAACGATCACGGGCGAGGGATTCACCTATTCGTCGACTATGCGCACACGCCGGATGCGCTCAAAAAGGTGCTCATGTCGTTGCGGCCGCTGACCGGTGGACGCCTGCGTGTACTGTTCGGTTGCGGCGGCGAGCGCGACGAGGGCAAGCGTCCGAGCATGGGGCGCATCGCCGCGCAACTCGCGGATCACGTCGTCGTGACCCACGACAACCCGCGGCGCGAGGATCCGGAGCGCATCCTGCAGCAGATCGTTGCCGGGGCGGTCGAAGCAGAGCCATCCCGGGCAGTCGTCGACGTCTGCGCCGACCGACGCGCGGCAATTGGTCACATCCTGACGCGGGCGGGCCGCGGCGACACTGTGGTCTTGGCCGGCAAGGGACACGAACTCGGACAGACCATCGGCGGGCGCGTGTTGCCCTTCGACGACCGGGAAGAGGCGGAGCTCTGGTTGGCGGGAGCGGGGACGGAGCGATGACTGCTCACAGCGCGTCTGCCTGTTCGGCGCCGCTGGCGGCCTGCGAGATCACCGACGCGACTGGCGGTTGCTTGGTGGGCGGCGAGGGCCTCGCGACCGGAGTGTCGACCGACACGCGAACTCTACGGCGCGGCGACCTCTTCGTTGCGCTTCGCGGCGAGCGATTCGACGGCCATGACTTCCTCGCTGAGGCGATCTCGCGCGGCGCTGCCGGGGTGCTTGTGCAAGAGGCACCGGCCGAGATGGGTGAGGCCTTTGTCGTCGTGGTTGACGACACCGGACGAGCATTGCTCGCGCTGGCTGCGGCCTATCGCCGGGCCATGGAGGTCAGCGTCGTGGGCATTACGGGTAGCTGTGGCAAGACCAGCACCAAGGAGATGGCGTCCCATCTTCTTGGTAGCGAGCGTCGGGTCATCGCTGCCGAGCGCTCGTTCAACAATCACGTCGGGGTACCGCTGACGCTGTTCCGCGTCGACGAGCAGACCGATGTAGCGCTCGTGGAAATCGGCACCACCGCGCCGGGCGAGGTCGCGGAGTTGGCAGATGTTGCACAGCCGGATGTCGCGCTCGTGACCATGATCGGTCGCGCGCACCTGGCCGGGCTGGGTTCGCTGGCTGGTGTCCTGCGCGAGAAGGGTGCATTGCTCGAGGCAGTTGCTGAACAAGGCGTCGCCGTGCTCAACGCCGATGACCCGTTCACGCCGGAGCTGGCACGCCGTTCGCGGGCCGCACGGACACTGCGCTTCGGCCTGCGGGCTGCCGCGGACATTACGGCGGACTCTCTGCGGCCGACCGCTAGAGGTGTCGCGTTGCGCATCGTCGCGACCGAGGCCGGGCAAGTCCACGCTGTGGAGCTGCCGCGTGCCGGGCAGCACGACGTGCGTAATCTGCTCGCGGCGCTCTGCATCGGCCGCGCGCTTGGTGTCGAGCTGGAGGCCATGCTCGCCCGAGTCTCGACGTTGTCACCGGTACCGCGTCGTCTGGAGCCAAAGCTCGCCAAGAACGGCGTCGCGATCCTCGACGATACCTACAACGCGAACCCTGAGTCTCTGCTGGCCGCGCTCACGGTTCTCGATGCATCGACGGTCGCGACTGCGCGGGTACTCGTGCTCGGCGACATGCTGGAGCTCGGCGACGATGCTGCTGCCATTCATGCCGTCGTTGGCGAGCAGCTGGTCGGCCGAGTCGATCGCCTCGTGACGGTCGGTAGCCTCGCGGCACAAGCGGGCGAAGCCTTCGTCGAGTTGACTGGCAATGCCGGTGGCTGGACGCGCTTCGACGATGTCGACCAGGTGAGCTCGGTGCTGCCCGAGTTGTTTCAGTCGGGCGACCTCGTGTTGTTCAAGGCGTCCCGTGGCGTCGCGCTTGATCGTGCCGTCGACGCGCTGGTGGGCAGCGCCTGATGCTCTACGCACTTGCCGGTCCTGGGTTGCGGATGGCTGGCGCGTTCTTGACGGCGCTGGTCGTCTGCCTGATTGCGGGTGGACCGTTCATTCGTTGGTTGCGCGCGCGCGGTCTGGGCGAGAGCTTCCGCAAGTTGGGGCCCGAGCGCCGTCAGATCGTCGACGACAGCAAGGAAGGCACACCGACGATGGGGGGGCTGCTGACCATCGCGAGCGTGCTTGTCACTTGCGCCCTGTGGTGCGACGTTGTCGATCCGCTCGTTCTGACCGGACTGGGAGTGTTTGTCGCTGCGGGTTGCGTCGGCCTGCGCGACGATTGGCTCAAGTGTTTTCACACTGAGCGCGCGGGCATGAGCCTTCGCGTCAAGCTGGCACTCCTGAGCGCGATCGCGCTGGCCGCTGGCACTTGCCTGCTCGTGTTCGTCTGGGGCGGGGATGAAGCTTTGGCGCCGCTCTGCGCGCTTGTCGTGCCATTCACCGACGTGCGGCTGGACCTCGGCGTGGCCCTCGGGCTCCCGTTCCTCGCGGTCGTAGTCTGCGTCGTGTGCGGAACGGCCAACGCGGTCAACCTGACCGATGGCATGGACGGCCTCGCTGCCGGTTGTTTGACGATTGCCTGCGCGGCGTTCGTCGCGCTGGCTGTGCTCGCCGGCTCGCCAGAGCTCGCTGCCCGAGTCGGAGTGGCTACAGCGCCAGGCGCGGACGAAATCGCTGTACTGCTGGCCGCGGTGACTGGTGCTGCGCTCGGCTTTCTTCGGTTCAACGTGCGACCGGCGCGCGTGTTCATGGGCGACATCGGCAGTCTCTCGTTCGGCGCCGTGCTTGGCTACGCGGCAGTCGCGATACGCATGGAGCTTGCCTTGTTCGTGATCGGTGGCGTGTTTGTCGCCGAAGCCCTGTCGGTCATCGTGCAAGTGACTTCCTACCGCCTGTACCGCAAGCGCGTGTTCCTCTGCGCGCCGGTGCACCACCACTTCCAGAAACAAAACGTGCCCGAGTCGACGATTGTCGCGCGCTTCTGGTGTGCCGGCATCGTGTTCGCCGTGCTGCCATTGGTGCTGGTGCTGGTGGGGGTACGTTGAACCGAGCCGTTGCCACGACAGCCGATTTCTGGCGCGAAGCGATCATGTTCGCGACGATCGCGCTCTTGGGACTCGGCTTCGTCATGGCGCTGTCCTTGGATGGGCCGGTGCGTGGCGTGGTGCCGGCTCTGTCGGCGCGCGCGACGCGTTTGCTGTTCGCGATGGCGGCGTTTTGTATCGGCTTCTACCTGCGCCTGGATCGCTTGCGGCAGTGGGTGCTACCGCTCTACATCTCGGCGCTCTTTCTGTGCCTCGTGCCACGAGCCCTCGGTGATGACACCAATGGTGCCTATCGGTGGATCAATGTCGGCGCGGAGTCCTTCCAGCCCGTCGAGTTGCTCAAGGTGCTCGTCGTGCTGGCCACGGCCGAGGTCCTGGTGCGGCGGCGCGCATTGCTCCACAGCTTCGCCGACGGCGTCCTGCCGGTCATTGCCGTGCCCGTCAGCGCCGCGATCGTGCTGCTGTCGCAGCCCGACCTCGGACACGCCTTCTTCCTGGTCAGCGTATGCGGTGTCCTGATCCTGGTCGGTGGTCTGCGAGCGCGGCACAGCCTGCTGCTGATGGCGAGCGGTGCCCTCGCGCTGCGCTTGGCGCTGGGCATGTTCGGGCACTCTCGGTCGCGGCTGGCCGAGTTCACCTCGGGTGAGCCCGGCTTCCAGCTCGGTCGCAGCCTGGCCGCGTTCGCCGAGGGGGGCGTGGGCGGCACTGGGCTCGGTCAGGGGTGGATGGCCAGGGGCTACTTGCCGGAAGCACGCAATGACTTCGTGCTCGCGATCATCGGCAACGAGCTTGGGATCATCGGCAGCGTGCTCGTGATCGGGTTGTTCGGCGTGTTTGGGTGGGCCGCAATGCGCATCGCGGCGTCGGCCCGCTGCCGCTACGAACTGCTGGTTGCATGCGGCCTCGGCCTGACCATCGTGCTGCAGGCGTGCATCAACATCCTCGGGGTCACGTTCACGATTCCCGAGAAGGGCATCGACTTGCCGTTTCTGTCGTCCGGCGGGACGAATCTCGTGTGCGCGCTCGGCTCTGTCGGTATCCTCTGCAACATTGCCAGAGCGAGCGCCGGTACCAAGGGAGATCAAGGGCGGGCGGTGTTCGACCAAGGGCGGGCCGAGGCGTAACCCGCGGTTCCGTCCGGCAGCAACCGGGAGGGAACATGCTGAAGATCGAGAGGTACGGACTCCTGGCGCTGTTCGCGCTATGCGCGCTGATCCTCGGGGTCGGGGTCTTTGGCGGCGACGGCTCAGAGGCCGCTTGGAAGCCCGAGATGCCGCCGAACAGCAAGGCCGCGGGGCAGTTGCAGGAACGGTCGAGCCAAGGGTCGAACCGGGCTCGCACGGCTGACGAGAACCTGATGGCGAGTGGTCAGGCGGGGCGCTTGGACGACGTCGGTCGACTCCAACGCGTGCCGTCGCCGACCCGCGATGCCAGCTTCCCGGGCGAGGATGCGGACCTTTGGGCCGAGCCCAAGGTGCTCGAGCGGACGCTCGAGACAGGCGACCAGCCGATCGCCAGGAAGGCGGTGCGGGCCAGACCTGTTGCCATGATCGTTGTGCGCAAGAACGACACGTTCTGGGATATCGCCGGGCGCGAGCTCGGGGATCACAGGTTGGTGCCGCAGTTGATGGCCGCCAATCCAGACGTGCAGCCGAAGGCGCTGCAAGAAGGGCAGAAGCTGGTCCGGCCCGTGCTCGGCAAGGCCACGCAACGGCGCACGAACGAGAAGACCCTAGCGCGCGTTCGTCACCACGTTGTGCAACCGGGTGACACCCTCGGCGAGATCTCGAAGCGTTACTACGGTTCGGCGCGGCTCATCGAGGACATTGCTCGTGCCAATCGGATGGGGGTGGGTGACGTGTTGCTGCCTGATCGCAAGATCCGCATTCCTCCCGACCCGCGCCGCAAGAAGAAGACCGACGAGTAGAGGGGAGCCCATGCGCGTCCTCTTCTCGGGCGGTGGCACCGGGGGACACCTGGTTCCGGGCCTTGAGCTTGCGCGGTTGATGCTCGCGCGCGGGCACACCGTGTCATTGGTGCGCGCGGGGCGCGCGGTCGAACGATCATTCCTGGATGGAGTCGAGGGTCTTCGTGTCGACACCATCCAGATGAATGCCTCCGGGTTGCGTTTGCCGCTGGCCCTGTCGCGCAGCATGGGTAAGGCGCGCCGGCTGCTCGATGAGCTGCGTCCCGATGTCGTCGTCGGGCTCGGCGGCAGCGGTTCGCTGCCGTCGGTGTTGGCTGCGCGAACGCGGCGTCTGCCGATTGCGCTGCTCGAGCAGAACGTCAAGCCGGGCAAGGCCAATCGATTCGCTGCGCGTTTCGCGCACAGAGTATGCACCGGGTTTCCCGAAGCGGCCAAGGCCATGCCCGCTCGCAAGGCGATTTGTACAGGCATGCCGTTGCGGCGGGGGCTCGGTCGTCCGGAGGACGCCGGTGTGCTGGCGCGTTTTGGCATCGATCGATCTTTGACCATCGTCCTCGTGGTCGGCGGTAGCCAGGGTGCACAGGCCCTCAACGTGCACGTGCCGCGCCTTTTGGCCCAGCTCGATCGGGCGACACGCGAGGGGATCGCGGTCGTGCACCTCGCCGGTGCCGGCAAGGAGCGGCAAACCTCGGCGGCCTATGCGGCGCTCGGGCTGCCGGCGCACGTCTTGCCGTTCGGGCGCGACATGCCGAGTCTCTATTCCGTCGCGGACGTAGTGATCTGCCGTGGCGGTGCGACAACCCTGACCGAGGTTGCCGCCTCCGGCTGCTGCGCGGTCAGTGTTCCGTATCCGTGGCATCGTGATCGTCATCAGCTGCACAACGCAATGTGGTTCGAGCAGCGAGGTGCGGGCCGTGTCCTCGAGCAAAGAGTTCTGGAAGTCGGCGAAGCGCGAACCGTCATCGAACCGCTGCTGAAGGACCCGGACCTGCGCCGAGCGATGGCAAAGCGCGCGCGCGCATCGGTTCCGACCGATGGTGCGGCGCGCATTCTCGGCGAGCTGACCGGCCTGACGTGTCGACCCGAAGCGGCAGCCCCGTCGAGGGTCCAGGCGGTGCGATGAAGGCCGCGATCGACCGCGCTCACCTGGTCGGCATCGGTGGTTCTGGCATGTCCGGTCTGGCCCACGTGCTGCACGGTCTTGGCGTGCAGGTGTCCGGTTCCGACCTCGTCGAGTCGGCCCGCCTCCAGGGCCTGCGCGAGCAAGGGATCCATGTGCAGCTCGGCCACCGGCCCCTGTTGCCAGACCTGACCGACGGTTGGTTGGTGCGTTCGGCTGCGATTCGCGACGATAATCCCGAAGTGGTCGAAGCGAAGAAGCGGCGCATTCCCTGCCTGCTCTACGCCGAAGCCCTTGGCACTCTGTCGGCCGGAATGCGTACGGTCGCCATTGCCGGCACGCACGGCAAGACATCGACGACGACACTGACCGTGTCGGCGATGCGCGCGGCGGGATTGGATCCGTCCTATCTGATCGGCGGTGACGTGTTCGACCTCGAAGGCAACGGCCACGGCGGCGGCTCGGACCTGTTCGTCGTCGAGGCATGCGAGTTCAATCGTTCGTTTCATGCGTTACGGCCGACGCATGCGGCGATCCTGAATGTCGACGCGGATCACTTCGATTGCTACGGGACGGCGGCCGAGCTGGAAGAGTCCTTCGCGGCCTATGCCAGCAACATGCGCCACGGTGGTGTCATGCTTGTGCACGAGAGCGTGCCCGACTCGGTCATCGAAGCGCTACCGGGTGACGTGCGCATCGCGCGTGTCGGTGAGGGACTGTTTGCGGACCTCCGGGCCGTAGACATCGACCATGACCATGGTCGATTCGAGTTCACGCCGAGTTGGGAAGGCGAACGCTTGCCCCGGGTCAAGCTGGGACTGCCGGGCAGCTTCCAGGTCGTGAACGCGCTGTTCGGGCTCGGTCTTGCGATTTCGACCGGTGCCGACGCCGCTGCGGCCTGCTCGGGCCTGTCGCGTTGCCGCGGGGTCGCCCGGCGCTTTCAGGTCTGGCGCAGCCCGCAGGGCCGGGAACTGGTCGATGACTACGCGCACCATCCGGCAGCGATTCGTGCGGTGCTGCGCACGGTGCGCAAGGTCTGGCCGGGGCGTCGTATCCTCGTCGCCTTCCAGCCGCACCAGCACTTGCGCACGCTCAACCTACTGTCTGATTTCGGCGCTTCGCTGGCCTTGGCGGACCGTTGTCTGATCGCGGACATTTATGGAGCTCGCGAGACTGCGGGCGAGGACCACGGCGTCCACGCCGAAGACGTTGCCCGCGCCGTGCGTGACGCCGGCGGCGAAGCACGCGCTGCCGGTGCGCTGCCGGGCCTCGGACAACGAATACTACAAGAGCTCGGCCCGGACAGCGTGCCGGTCGTGCTCGGAGCCGGAGAGCTGGATGGAGTGGTCCAGGAAGTGGTTCGAGCCTTGTAGGAGCGTGTTGCGCGAAGGCGTCGCGCTGGCGCCGCTTTCGCACATTCGCATCGGCGGCTCGGCGTGCGTCTTCGTTGAACCCTGGTCTGAGGAGGATGCTGCCGCTGTGGTGCGCGTCTGTCTCGAGCACGGTCTGCCGTGGCGAGTGCTCGGCGGCGGTAGCAACATCCTGGTCGCGGACGAGGGAATCGACGCGGTAGTGATCTACCTCGGTGGCTGGAACCGCGTCGAGCGTGATGGTCGCAACCTGATCGCGTCGGCCGGTGCCAGTCTGCCGTCTTTGCTGCGGCGTTCGCGCGAGACCAAGCTGTCGGGGCTCGAGGGGCTGATCGGCATTCCCGCACAGGTGGGCGGGGCCGTGGCGATGAACGCCGGCACGCACGTCACCGAGACCTTCGATCGGATCGTGCAGCTTCGGGTCATCGACGAGTTCGGCGAGCTCCGCGAGCTCGAGCGCGATGCCCTGCGACCAAGCTACCGCAACGGCAACCTCGGTGATGTCGTCGTGACCCGCGCAACTTTCGAGCTCGAGGACGAGCGCCCCGCGGAAGTCGACGAACGCATGAAGGAGCTACTGCTGCGCCGCAACGCGAGTCAGCCGGTGACGCAGCGGAGTGTCGGTTGCATCTTCAAGAATCCGGAGGAAGAGGCCGCCGGCGCCTTGATCCAGGCGGCGGGGCTCATGGGCGAACGGGTCGGCGACATCGAGGTGTCGACCAAGCACGCCAACTACTTCGTCAACACCGGGCACGGCACGGCTCGCCAGCTGCTCGACCTGGTCGAGAGAGTGCAGGAGAGGGTCCGGGACCACGCTGGCGTCGAGCTCGAGCTCGAAGTCCAGCTCTGGGGGTTCTAGGCCAGCCTTCCGGTCGGAGTAGGTCTTCCGGCCGAAAAGGAAGGTGGAGGACCCTGTGAAGCGCACAGCGCTCCCGATGTTGGGCGTGCAAGCAGCACCCGTGCGGTGGGGGACAGGCCGACATCGACGCGGCTTGCTCTTGGCTGGCGAACTCGACGCTCCGAGAAGTCGCCCCGATGCAGCTACCGCCGCGCTCCTAGGAGTGTGCGTCGAGCCAGGTCGGCCCGACCCCGATGTCGACGTCGAGCGGGACGTCCAGGTCGGCGGCGCCTTCCATCGCTTCTTTGACCACCGCTGACATCTGCGTCGCTTCGCCTTCGGGGCACTCGATGACCAGCTCGTCGTGCACTTGCAGGAGCATGCGACCTTCGAGCCCGCGTTCGGCAATGGTCTCATCCAGGCGGATCATCGCGCGCTTGATGATGTCAGCCGCCGTGCCCTGGATCGGCGAGTTGACGGCGACGTTCTGGGCGGCGGCGCGAATGCCGGGAGCCTTCGAGAAGACCTCGGGCACGGGGCGGCGGCGACCGTAGAGCGTGCGCACCTCGCCGGTCTCCCGTGCACCGTCGAGTGTGTCGTCGAGCCACTGTTTGACCTTGGGCATGGCGCGAAAGTAGGCGTCGACGAACTTCTTCGCGTCGGCCTGCGACATGCCGGTCTCCTGGGCGACACGGGTCACGCCCATGCCGTAGACGAGGCCGTAGTTGATCACCTTGGCCTGGCTGCGCAGCTCTGTGTTGACCATGGTGGGCAGGACGCCGAACACGATCGACGCCGTGCGCGCGTGCACGTCTTCGCCTTCGCGGAAGCCCGCCTGCAGGTTCGCGTCGCCGGACATGTGCGCCAGGATGCGCAGCTCGATCTGCGAGTAGTCGGCGGACACCAGCACCCAACCCGGGTTGCCAGCGACGAAGGCACGGCGCAAACGGCGCCCGTCCTCGGTGCGGATCGGGATGTTCTGCAGGTTCGGGTCCTCGGACGAGAGGCGTCCTGTCGCGGCGACCGCCTGGTTGAAGGTCGTGTGCACGCGACCTGTCGAGGGGCGCACGAGTTGCGGTAGCGCTTCGACGTAGGTGCCGATGAGCTTCGATAGTCGTCGGTGCTCGATCACCGCGTCGACCAGCGGGTGCGGCGTCATGCGTTCGAGCGTCGTGTGATCCGTTGCCCACTGGCCGGTGCGCGTGCGCTTGGGCGCGCGCACGCCGAGTTTCTTGTGCAGCTCGATCTCCTCGAACAGCACCTGCCCAAGCTGCTGGTTGGAAGCGATGTTGAACTCGCGGCCGGTATCTCTCCAGATCGATCTGTTCAGCTCGTCGATGCGCTTGTGCAACTCGGCGCCGAGTTCGGTCATGTAGTCGGTGTCGAGCCGCACGCCGCGCTCCTCGACGGCGACAAGCACTGGCAGCAGCGGCATCTCGATGTCGCAGAGAATCTCACCGACGCCGAACAACTCGACTTCGGCCAGGAGCGGCTCGCGCAAACGCAGGGCCAGATCGCAACCCTGCGCGGCCCAGAAGCCCAGGTCGGTGACCGGCACCATCGACAGCTGGATCGCCTTCTTGCCGGTACCGGTCAGCTCGCTCTGCGGCGAATAGTGCACGTCGAGATGGTGTTGTGCGAGGTGGCTGAGATCGTGGGCGCGTTGTCCCGGCGCGATGCAATAGCTGGCGAGCATGGGGTCGAAGGCGACACCGCGGAGCTCGATGCCGTGGCAGCGCAAGAGCTTCGTGGTCTCCTTGGCGTCATGGCCGAGCTTCTCGTGGCGCGGCTCCTCAAGCAGGGCCTTGAAGCAAGCCAGCCAGGTCTCCCGGTCATGGCCTGTGGGCAACACAGGTCCGCGCAGCGGCAGGTACCAACCCTTGTGGGCGCGCTGTGAGAACGCCAGGCCGACCAGCTCGGCCTCGCCGGTCGTCGTTCGGGTCGCGAGCGTACATAAGGAGAAGCGTTCGACGTGCTCCAGTCGGCGTACCAGGGCTCGACACTCCTCGAGGCTCTCGACGATGCGGTAGTCGATCGACTGTCCGACCTCCGACGCGGTGCCCTCGCTGGCGCCCCCCATGAGCTCGTCGACGAACCGACGAAACTCAAGCCGCTTGAAGATCTCGAGCAGGCGCGGTTCGTCCGGCTGGATGGCGTGCAGGTCATCCGGCGCGATCGGCAAGTCGAGGTCGAGGCGGATGCGAACGAGGTCGCGCGACAGGAGCGCTTGTTCGCGGAAGTCGATCAGGTTGCGTCGCAGCTTGGGCTTGCGGTTTGCATCGGCCGTGCGCAGGACTTCGTCGAGGGTGCCGTGTGCCTCGAGTAGCTGCGCCGCGGTCTTGGGCCCGACTCCCGGAACGCCGGGCACGTTGTCACTGGCGTCGCCCATCAAGGCGAGCAGGTCGACGATGCGTTCTGGCGGCACGCCGAACTTCTCGACCACTTCGTCAGGGCCGTAGATCTTTGGCTCAGCGCTGCCGCGTCGCATGATGTCGTAGAGGCGCAACTTGTCGCTGTCGACGAGCTGCATGAAGTCCTTGTCGCCCGTGACGATGTAGACCTCGTCGCCGGCGTCACGGCAGCGCACGGCGAGCGTGCCGATGACGTCGTCGGCCTCGTGCCCTTCGACCTCGATGATCGGAATCCCGTAGCCCTGGACGACCTCGCGCACATCGTCGAACTGCATGCGCAGCTCGTCGGGCGCCTTCTCCCGCGTCGCCTTGTACTCCGGGTAGAGCTTGGTGCGCTCGAGCTTGGCGCTCGGCCCGTCGAAGGCCACGGCGATGCGGTCGACCTGCTCGCGCTTCAGGATGGCGCGAAGCGTCATCAGGAAACCGAAGGTCGCCGAGGTCGGGTGCCCGCTGGTCGTGGTCAGGCCGCCCTCGCGCCCGGCAGCGAGAGCGAAGTGCGAGCGATAGGCGAGCGCCGTGCCGTCGAGCAAGAACGTGCGGACCATCCCGCGATCATGGCGGCAGCCCGCGCCCGGATCCACGGCGGTGCCGATCCGTCAGTCGGTGCCGCGTGGCCGGAACCAGAGGATGTTGCCGCAGTGACTGCACACGTAGCTGTCCGACGGTATGAACAGCCAAGAGTTGCTCATGATCCAGAACTTGGCGTGATCGCAGATCGGACACCGGATCGGGTTGCCCTCGAAGGGGATCTCCTGCGGCGCGTCGTTCAGATACGGCTTCATCTCGTCCCCATCAGGAGCGGGTTCGGGAAGACCATCGATCGTGGGATTGCTTACGCCCTTCCCAGAACGGCGGCGAGCAGTGCGCGGGCGAGTTGC
>NYZE01000132.1 GCA_002685965.1 Planctomycetota bacterium
ATTGGCTTCATAGTAAGCTTTTTTATATTCTTTTAATTTTTCTTTATTGGCTTCATAGTAAGCTTTTTTATATTCTTTTATTTTTTCTTTATTGGCTTCAACGGGGAAGAGGTTGCAGCACCTCGCATTCTAGCCAGGTGCGAGCTTGTTCTGAACCGAGGTGGATGGGGTCGCGCAGAAGCCTGAACTGTTCAGGGTTTTGTCGCGCCCAAGCGCGTTGGAGTGCTACTCGGCGAACCCGAGTGCGACCCGTTGCTGCCGACGGGACCTAGCTTTACAGTCGAAACCGGCATCTCCGCAGAGGTTGCGAAAAGCGTCCGAATCGGCTTGAGGGGCTAGTGGCCCGTAAGGGCCGTGCAGGTTCAAGTCCTGTTCTCGGCACCAACTTCATACGGCGACCCGCTCGCGGCTCGTCGGGGCATAATAGAGACAGAATGCGCACCTCTTGTTTCTGCCTCCTTGCCCTCACCTCCGCCGTCGCCGCGCCTTCTGTCGCTCAGTCCGTCAACGAGCACAGCATCTGGGACCGCACGACCGAGTACACCTCCCGAGGTGCGAACCTCGGTTCCGCTGGCTTTGTCTCGCAGGGTTTCGCCTTCGGGTTCACGGGTGGTCTTCGCACCCTGACCGGCGTTCGCTACACCGTCCAGGACGAGGATGCAGCGACGCGCGAGCGCTTGACGGTCGGCTTCGCGGGGCTCGACGCCGCGGGGCGGCCCGACTACGCCAACGTGAACGCCTACGCCGCTAACTTCCTCACGCCGGGAGGCTCCGGCCAGCGTGCCTGGATCGTGACGCACACGACGCTGCGGCAGAACCCGATCAAACTGCCGGTGACTTGCGAGCAGCGACACCACGTCTGGCAGTTCCAAGCCGCCAGTTGGCCGAGCGACGGGGCCAGCGTCTGGATGTCGGAGGGCGCGACCTTCAACAGTACCCTGCTGTGCTGGCAAAACTCGGAGCACCGCGAGATCCCGCGGACTGACGGTCTGCTCGGACAGATTGATGAGGAACTCGGCTGGACGTCGGTCCCCTCGAGTGCGTCCATCCCGGCCAACCGCTCCTGGGAGCTCGTGCTGAGCTTCGCCGAACCGACCCTGCAGGGCGGTGCGGTCAACGCGGTCTACAACGCGCCGGGTTGTCCGAACCCGAACCAGGGCTACGCGGCGATCGATCCTGACTTCTCGAACATCGGCGGTGGCACGTTGGCGCGTCACGACGACTACGAGTGGACTGTCATGGATCCGACCGGCCAGGTGGCCTTGCTGTACTGGTCGACAAGCGTTCTCGCCGGTGGCTTCCCGACGCCGTTCGGCCAGTTCTTCCTCGATCTGACCGATCCGCTCATGCAGACCGGCCCGGTGCCGATGTCGGCTTTCTCGGGGGGCAAAGCGAGAATGCGTTTCAACTTGGGTCCCGCCAACAGTCCGGTGCGTGTGATCGCGAGTGAGTTCGGCGCCTGGTCCGCGCAAGCCCTGATCGTGCAACCCGGCCCGAAGTTGCAGTTGACCAATCTGTGGACCATGCGCACGAAGCTGGTCCCGACGGGGTGGCAAGCGGGGAAGGCCCGGCAAGGGGTGCCGGCGCGGCTCAGCAAGGGTGCCGGGGTGAGATTGCTGATTCTCAGGAACGACGGTCGCGGAACGCTCACCGTGCAGGCAAAGAGCGGCAGCACCAACGTTGGTCCGCCGACCACTGTGTGTGAACGCGCCCCGGCGCGAATCCTGGTGCCAGCGCAGGCGAACGCCGTGGAAGTGTCCTCGAACAAGACCCGAGACACCGCGTTCGCGGCACGGATGTTCTAGCCAGAACGGCGCCATCGCGCGGCGCCAACGCGGTTTCCACCGCCTTTGCCGGGGCTTTCCCTTCTTCTGCGCACGTGGCATAATTCTGAGGCTCTCGCCCCGGTATTCGCCGGTGCGCCCCCCTGAGCGGAAGCTGCGCAAAGCCCTGCTAGCTCGTCCTTGCCTGTGTGCTCTTGACCGCCGAGGTCATGCTTGGCTGACGGGACTGGGCGTAGGTTCCGTTTCCCGTTTTCTTGGAGGTCTGACATACGATGCGAGCAACTCTTGCTCTCTGCGCCCTCGCCGCTCTCACCGCTGGAGTCTCTGCGCAAACACTGGCCGGCAATCACTATCGAACGTGGGACCAGACGACTGAGTACACATCCCGCGGCAGTAACGCGGGCAGCAAAGGCCATCTGTCACAGGGTTATACCGTGGCCTGCATCGGCGGGGCGAAGACCGTGAAGGGCATGCAGTTCGTCCTGCAGGATCAGGACGCGGCCACCCAGGAACCCTTCAACTTCGGCTTCTGCGGTATGGCAGCATCCGGCACGCCCGACTACCGCGGCACGACGCGTGCCAACTACGTCACCAACTATCTGTTGCCGGTTGGTAGTGGCATTCAGGCTTGGATGGTCACGTTCACGCCCACGCAGCCTGTGAAACTGCCGCAGAACTGCGAAGAGACCCACCACTGCTGGGAGTTCGTAAACACGACCAACTGGAGCACGGACGGTGTCGGCGTGCACATGTCGCAAGCCGGCCCACAGATGCTCGGTACCCCGACCAACACAGAGGTCTGCTACTTCTTCAGTGGCTATGGGCGCGTCGTTCACCGAGAAATCCCACGCACGGACCCGGCTGCTCCGGTTCTGAATGGCAACCGGCAGATTCAGGAGATGTTGGGCATGAGCGAGGGGAACCCGGGTCCGGGCCCGACGATTCACCTGAACCGCTCGTGGGTCAACGACATGGGTTTCACCGAGCCGACTCTGATGGGCTCCATGCTCAACAAGGCCTACAACGCGCCGAACGTGACCAACACCTGCTTCGATCCGAACACCGGCTACGCCGGTCAGGATCCTGACCTGAACAACATTGGTCTCAAGGCTCCCGTTCGCCTTGATGACTACAACTACATCCTGAACTCGGACACGGGTCAGTTCGGCCTTATGTTCTTCTCTAACACCCTTCTGTGCCCAGGTGCACCGACCCCCTTCGGCACGCTGCACGTCAACCCCGGCGACCTCCTGTTCAACATCCTGGGCCCGGTCCCGATGGGTGCGATCACCGGCGGCACGGTGTCCTTCAAACTGTTCGGCGGCCTTGGTCCGCAGGACAGCTTCCTGCGGAAGTTTCTGTCGAGCACGCTCAACTTGAGCGCCCAGGCGCTGGCGTTCGACACGAGCGGCACACACCGGCTCTCGAACGTCTTCACGTTCCGTGGGACTCTCGATGGCCGTATCGACGGCAAGGTGCTTACGACCGGTCACGCGACCCGTGGCACCGCGACGGGCACGACGGGCACAGTCGTGAGCAAGGGCGTCACCGATAACGTCTTCTACTTCCGTAACGACGGTCACACCGTGATGTCCGTGCAGCCCATGCTCAACAACGTTGCGCGTGGTCCGGCGACGAAGGTGCCCACCCGTGGCATGGTCCTCGCGCTCACCGCGCCGGGCACCAACCAGCTGAAGTTCACCTTCCGCGGCGCCTCGAAGCAGGACTTCACGTTCTCGAAGAGAGCTTTCTGATCCGGCCGGATTGTTAGCCAGAAGAGCCTCCGGGGAGCCCCCGGAGGTTTTTTTGTGTACCGACCCGCACCCTACTGCTGGGTTACCCCGCTGCGATAGAATCGGATTCATGAAGCCGTTGCTCGGAATCGTCGCTGTCGTCGCCGTTGCGGGGGCCGGCTGGTATGTGCTGACTGAGACTGATGACGTCGAGTCGGGCAGCAGCGAGACGCTAGGTCCTCGTGCCGTGGTCGATGGCAACGGGGCTGGAGGAGCAGAGACGCCCAACCCGGCCAAGCACGCTCCGACGCCGGTGGCGTCCAAGCCCGATGAGCGCACTTTGTGGCGCAAGTTGCGGCCGGCGACCGAGCAACTCGTGCCGGACCCGGACAAGGTTGGACCCTGCCCGCCCGAGAGTTCGGGCGGCCTCGGGCGCCCGGTAGTGCGCCGATTCATCGATCGCACCACAGGTTGCCCAACGTGGATCCACGACGACGGCAACCGAACGGTCTACATTCCGAGCGGCGCGGGACGCGACCCCAAGACCGGTGAATGGCTGCCCGGCACGCCCGTGGTGTCGACGGCCGTGCGCACGACGCCAAAGCCGATCTCTCCCGAAGAGCTGCTCCAAGCGGGTCAGGACCCGCGCAAGGGTCAAACGCCGCCGAAGAAGTAGAAGGCGTCGCTGCCCAAGAGGACGCCGTCGAAGAACCAGTAGTAAAAAAATCGCGCGCCGCGAAGCTCGCGGTGGCATCAGGCGCTGTGCGTCGTCAGCGCTGCGCCAGGCCATTTGACTCGGTTGTGAAAGCTCTCTGGGCTCATAGACTGGCGCGCGATGGCAGAGTTTCGTTGGTCGACCGAGCATCGCGACGTCGTGCGGCAGCAGCCGCGCGCACTAGAGATTCGAGCTGCTGCTGAGCTGCTTCTGGATCCCAATCCGCGCGTGCACGAAGCGTGCGAGCAGACGCTGTTGGCCTGGGGCGAGGCGTCTCGCACAGCACTCGAGGCATTGTGCGAGGACGACGATCGACAGGCCCGTATCCGAGTGCAGCGCGTCTTGCGTACGATCAACGTTCGTTCGTGGCTCACGAACTTCCGTGAGTTCGCGATACGGGCCGACCGTGAACTCGAACGGGGCATGCTGTTGATCGCGCAACTGCCGCGACCGTTGCTCGACGACACGGTTGTGTCAGCGACGTTCGACGACTGGGCCGATCAACTCTTTTCCCAGGTCGAGGGGCTCGGTCCGCGCAAGCTCGCGGCGCAACTCTCGCGTTTCTTCCACGGGGATCTCGCGTTCCGCGGTGATCGCAACAACTACTACGACCCTGACAACAGCTTCCTGGACCAGGTGGTGAAGAATCGTTGCGGAGTACCGATCACGTTGTGTGCGGTCTGGCTCCTGGTGGGACGACGCGTCGGGCTTCCTCTGGAAGGCGTAGGGTTGCCCGGGCATTTCATCGTGCGCATCCGTGCTGCACGATCGATCCTCGTCGATCCGTTTCACGGCGGTCGGGTGCTGACGCGGCGCGACTGTGTCGATCGTCTGCAGGCGATGGGCTACACGTTCCGTGAGAGTTTTCTCGAGCCCGTGAGTGATCGCCGCATGCTAATCCGTGCGCTTGGCAATCTGCTGCACACGGTCGGCTTCGGCGACGATCAGTTGCTGTCAGGCGCCGTGCAGGAAGCACGACGCTCGCTGGTCTGAGCGCGACCGTGGCGCACGGCTCCTAGACCTTGCGCGGCGTTCTCGCGGCGGCTGCCTTGTCGAGGCCCTCGCGCAGTTGCTTGATCGCGGGATCGCCGGGCAGGATCTCGCTGAGTTTTTCGAGCTTCTTGCGGGCCTCGATGTAGCCACCGGAGAATCGAAGGTTGTAGGCCTCAACGAGCAATGCCTGCGCGTCGAGCGGTCGTTCGTCGAGGTGTTTTGCCAGCGCTTTCATGTGCTTGTCGAAGTCCTCGGCGAAGCCATAGAAGCCACGTTTGTCGGTCTCGGATGCGGCGAGTTCGGGATCCAGGTGCAGGCCCTGCCGGATCGCGTAGGCGGCCTTGTCGTACTGTCCGACCGCGAACCAGGCGTCGGCGATCACGAAACGTAGGGCTGCATCGTCGGGCACCAGTTGCGCGGCCCGTGCGTAGGTCTCGGTGGCCCGCAGATAGCGGCGCGTCTGGAAGTAGAGATCACCGAGTTCGACGTAATAGCGAGCGAGGCTGTCGGTGCTCGTGTCCGTCGGCTTGGGCTCATCTACGACGACGCTCGGGTTCGTGTCGACCACGATGGTCGTCGACGGCGCGTAGCAGAGATAAGTGGGGCTGTGGTAGGCCCAGCTGTCCCAGCCGTAGCTCCAACTCCAACCATCCCAACATGGGAGCGAACAGGACAGGTAGCCCGACGGCCACCATCGCCAGCACGAGCGCCGCCAAGGAATGAAGTAGCTCGACCAGCAGAGGCTGCTTTGGTGGCATCGATCGCCGTGGCCGAAGTTGAGACGGTAGCGAAGTTGGTAGCCTCGGGAGCGGCGCCTCGGGTTGTTCGTGAGGCCGGGCTTGCGTCCCGACTTGGAGCCTGTTCGACCTCCGCTGCGGTAGCGGCTGACGATGCCGGGGCGTCGTTTCGGCGGAAGGCGGCGTGGTGGTTGCGACGTCCTGGGCGGGGTCGTCGAGCTGCCCGATCGGTTGGAGCGGCGTGTGATGGGTGTCCGCGGAACTCGATCCGAACGCGACGTCCTGGGCGGGGTCGAAGAGCGGATTGGCCGGCTGTGGCGACCGGTCACGGGGGTGCGCGCCGAGCGACCGGGCGTCGATGTGCGTGGTGTTGGGTAGCGACGAGTCGTCGGTGCGCTGGTGCGCGCCTTGCTTCGAGGGCCGCCGATCCGCCATGTGCGGCTTCTGGGAGTCGTCGACCGCGATGGCGCCGAGCGTCGCGGAGTGGGAGTCGAGCGTCGTGGAGTGGGAGTCGAGCGTCGTGGTGGGCTGGCGGAGCGTCGTGGTGGGCTGGCGGAGCGTCGCGGGATGGGAGCCGATCGACGCTGCACCGGTGCGGAGCGTCGCTGGACGGGAGCCGATCGACGCTGCACTGGTGCGGAGCGTCGCTGCACTGGTGCGGAGCGTCGCTGCACTGGTGCGGAGCGTCGCTGCACTG
>NYZE01000133.1 GCA_002685965.1 Planctomycetota bacterium
CAGCGCCGTTTGCGCCTGATAGGCCGGGACTGCGGCATCGAAGGTGTCGTACTGAGTGTGGTGCGTGTAGCGGTACTGGGCGTTCCCTTCTTGCTTCCAGTAGAAACCCGGCGCGCCGATGCTGATGAACGAGGTGTGGTCGCTGCCGTAGCTGGGTTGTCTGCCCTCCGTGACCTGGAACGGCAACGACGAGTCGATGGTGTGGAAGCCGGCGAACGCGCGCAGCAGCAGTGGTAGCTGCGCCTTCGTGCCGACGATGCCGCCGGCATAGTTGGTGCCGCCGTCGTGGACCAGGGCCGCTTGGCAGTTCACCTTGACGTCTTTGCGGTTCTTCTGCACCCAGCTACGCGAGCCCATGAGCCCCTGCTCTTCGCCGGACCAGAGCATGAAGCGAATCGTGCGTTTTGGGCGCGCGCCGATGGCCTTGAGAATTCGGGCGGCCTCGAGTGTCGTCGCCGTGCCGGTGCCGTTGTCTGTCGTGCCGGCGGCGCCATCCCACGAGTCGATGTGCCCGCTGACGACGACGAACTCGTTCGGCTTCTCGCTGCCGACCAGGTCGGCGACGACGTTGTAGAGCGGGATCGGTCCCTTCTTGAACCAGTTGCGGATGTCGAAGGCCAGCCGCACCTCCTGCCTCTTCTCGAGCATTGCCACGAGTTCCTGGAACTGATCCCACCGCACCTGCACGCGGGGGAAGGCCGGTAGCTTGTTCCAACGGATGCGGTAGTTGCCGCCGGTCAGCAGAAGGTTCTCGTGCACGATGCCCTTTTTCATGCCGTTGCGCGTCTTTCTGCCGGAGTAGACGTAGCCGAGCGCACCGGCTTCTTGGCACGCCTTGGTGATGCGGCGGGCGCGTCCCGACAGTGAACGGCGCGGACGCTGTTTCATCAACAACCAGGCGCCCTGCAACTCGGTGGCGCGCTCCTTGGCGTCCTCCTCGCTCGTCGGTGCGAGCACTAGTGGTCCCTCTTGGCGGCCGTGTGTGCCGGCCGACCATGCCGGCGTGTTGCAAACGAGTGCCTTCTTGATTGGTGCAAGGACCTCACCCGACCACGGTCCGCGATTGAACCCGACCGGGAACTCACCCCAACGGTCGAGACGGGCGTTGTCGTAGCCGAGGTCCTTCAACCATTCGCGCGACCACTCACAGGCGTTCTGCAGGTTGTCCGACGACGTCAGTCGCGGACCGATCCGGTTGCACAGATGGTCGAGGATCGCCATGACCTGGCTCTTCTGCTTGCCCTCGGTGATCGCGGCGTCCCAGGTCGCGGGCGGAATGACCGTGTTTCGTGGCAGTGGGGTGCCTTGGGCCGTGGCGTTGGACACGAGGAGGAGAACGACTGGTGCGAGCACTGTGTGCATCGAGGACCTCTAGGTTGGCGGGGGCAGCGGGCGTATCTATATACGTAGCCGCGGAGCGAGGAGCGGGACGAAGTTGAGCGACGACACCATCACGATCTACACGGACGGAGCCTGTCGGGGCAACCCCGGGCGAGGAGGCTGGGGTGCCATTCTGCTGTCGGGGGATCGGCGCAAGGAGCTCTGGGGTAGCGAGGCGGAGACCACCAACAACCGCATGGAACTCATGGCTGCGATCCGTGCGCTCGAGGCGTTGAAGCACAGGTCTCGGGTCGAGTTATATACGGATTCGCAGTATGTTCGGCTCGGCATCACCGAGTGGATCGCAAACTGGAAGAAGCGCGGCTGGACGACTGCCGGTAGAGCGCCGGTCAAGAACCGTGATCTGTGGCAGCGGCTGGACGAGTTGGTCGGCGAGCACGAAGTCGAGTGGTACTGGGTCAAGGGGCACTCGGGCGACCCGCTGAACGAGCGCGCTGACGCGCTGGCCAATCGCGGTATCGAGGAAGTCTAGTGCGACTCTTGCTAGTCCCGACCGAGCTCGAACTCGCAGCGTTCCCGGATGCGCCGGACATTGCCGCAGCGCGGGTCGGCGAGGCTGAATGGCGCGACTACCGTGTTGCGCTGTGCGGTTTTGGACCGGTCGACGCGGCGGTCGGCGCGATGGCCGCCTTGGCTCGATGTGGCGATGTCGAGTTGTGTGTGCTCGCCGGGCTCGCGGGGACTCTCGATGCGGACTACTGCGCCATCGGCGATGTGGTCGAGGCAGCGACGTTCCGCTTACACGACTTCGAGACCGCCGCGTTGCCGGTCGGCTGTCGTGGCGCGCACGAACCCACGAGCATCGAGGAGGGAACCGTGTTCCTCGACCTCGAGTGGATGCAGCAAGTCGAGCTGCTGACTGTCACTTCGCCGGCTGCCGATGCGGCGACGGCCGCGGCTCGGCGCGAGGCTTTTCCGGAAGCTCGGGCCGAGGAGATGGAAGGCTACTCGGTGGCACGCGCGGCGCGTGCCTTGGCCGTGCCGTTCACGTGCTTGCGCGCCATCTCCAACGTCGCCGGTGAGCGCGAAGGGTGGGATGTGAAGGGTGCGGTGGCCGCGTTGGCGGAGCGGCTCGCAGAGGTCGGCGCTGGGTCATGACACTGCGCATCGGCATCTCGCCATGCCCGAACGACACCTTCACGTTCGCGGCGCTGCTCGAGCGCCGTGTGTCCGGGCCCGACTTCGACTTCGTGCTCGAAGACGTCGAGACCCTCAATGAGTCGATGTTGGCCGGTGACCTCGACGTCGCCAAGGTCAGCTTCCACGCCGCGCTCCGTGCTGAGGCTGACTACGTCGTGCTGCCGGTTGGTGCGGCCGTTGGGCGTGGATCCGGACCGCTCTTGCTATCCGCTCCGAGTGCGAATGGACGCGATCACCCCAAGCCGGGTGACATCGTGCTGGCGCCCGGCCGTCTGACGACCGCGACCCTGCTCTATCGCCTCTTCTATCGTGATGGTCCCGAGCCGGACCATGTGGTGTTCTCCGAGATCATGCCGGCGCTCGAGCGCGGTGATGCCGACTTTGGCGTTGTCATCCACGAGGGCCGCTTCACCTATAGCGACTACGAAGGTCTTGGCAGGGTTGCGGATCTGGGTGAGCTCTGGGAGGCCGACACCGACGCACCGCTGCCGCTGGGCGGTATCGTCGCCCGCAGGACGCTGGGCGTTGCCGTGCACGACGAGGTCACGGCCGCCATCCGCCGCTCGCTGAGCGAAGCACGCCGCGATCCCGACGCGACGCTGCCGGTCATGCAAGCGCACGCGCAGGAGCATTCCGAGGAGGTGCTCCGCCGGCACGTCGAGCTTTGGGTCACCGAGGCGACCGAGCGGCTCGGGTCCGAGGAGCATCGCGCGCTCCGCCTGCTGGCGCAGCGCGCACGTGCCGCTGGCCTTACTTGAGCCGCGCTACTTGTTGAAGACCTCGAACTCGAGCCCGCGGCTCGAGGCGAGCCCTAGCTTGCCGTTGGGGTCGAAGACGAACCACTGGGCGTTGAGCATCAGACCGTTGAGCTGAGCATTGTTCGGGATGCCGAACGGGACCAGAGTTGCACCGCTGCCGTTGGTCGCGGATGCGACGACGAGCGGGGAGGGTACGAGTGATACGTGCAACCACAGCCCGCTGTTGCCCACGTTGATATTGGCGCGGCCGGATCCGAGCAACATGACGGCCGGGGATGAGGCCCTGGCATCGCGGACACCGAGCTGGAAGTTCGGGTTGCCGACGTATGCCGAGCCGATCGTGTGGATCCGCGGCACCCTGCCGCCCGTGCCACGTGTGCCGGTGCCGTAGTGCGTGGCTGAGGCCTTGAACTTGATGATGTAGAGGCCCTGCGACATGTCGCTGCCGTAGGAGACGCCCGATGGCTGGAAGCAGTAGGCGCCCCACAGGGAGTTGGTGTCCACATAGCCGACCTCGACCGGCGACCGCGGATTGCTGACATCGACGCAGCGATAGCCTTCGCCGTAGAACGACATGTGGGCGAGGTAGCAGTTCTTGTCGTTGTCGAGGTATGCGTTGTGTATCAACGAGCGCGTGCTGCCCGTGAAGAACTGCGACCGGTAGATGGGGTTGCCGCGCGCCGAGATGTCGTAGACGCCCATTGGTCCGCCTGAGACTTCGTCCGTCGTCACGCAGATCTTGTTGTCATAGCTTGGCCACGTGCTGTGCGTGAACGTCTTCGGCGTGCGCACGGAGCCGAGCAGCCGCGGGCTGCTCATGCTCTGGCTGGTGTCGTACAGGCGGTACTGACCCGCGTAGATGTTGGCTGTGTGCAGGAGGTTGTCCTGCCACGACATGTCGTGGACGTAGGTCGTGGTCCAGCTTGCCAGCAGCCTCGGGTTCTCCGGGTCCGTGTTGACGTCGATGAAACGTAAGGTGTCGCCGCTGCTGCTGCCGGTGCCGTGCACGCAGAGGATGCCGTTGTCACGGTCGATGCCGACGTTGTGCGAGGAGCGCCAGTAGCTCGAACCCCAGAGTTTGACGTAACGCGGCGCGCTGAGATTGCGCAGGTCGAGGATCTTCAGGCCGGCGCCGCACTCGGTCACGGCGTAGACGTAGCCCTTCCACTCCTTCATGTCGGTCCAGGTACAGGACCGCCAACCCGTCGCCGATGCTGCGAAGTAGGCGAGCCGAACGGGGGTAGAGGGGTTGGTCGTCTCGTAGATGTAGATTCCGCTCGATGCACCGAGGATCGCGGCTTCGCGGCCGGTCGCCTTGTCCACATAACCCCAAACGTCGCTGAAGCGACTCTCTGGTCGTTGCACCGACAGGACAGTGGCATTCTTCTTGCTCTGTGCGAGAAGGCTTGTGCAGAGGAGCAGCGAGCCCAGACCGAGGACGAGAAGGGAGCGTTTGGCACTCACGAGATCACCAAGAGGCAGAGGACTGGGGGGCGGGGGGGACGTGAATGAACTGGCAATGCGTCCATCGATGGATCGTCGGCACTGGCAAGTGTCGATCGGGACCTTCAGCATACCTGAGCTTACGGGCTGGCGCGCGGGGTGCGTGGCCGCGCCCAACTCGCGCAAAGAGCGCAAGTTCGGGCGACGGGCAGGCGCGACCGGGTATTCGGCGCCGTGCTACTTGTTGAAGACCTCGAACTCGAGACCCTGGCTCGAAGCCAGGTCGAGCTTGCCGTTGGTGTCGAAGACGAACCACTGCACGTTGAGCTTCAGGGAGTTGAGCGTGGAGTCGTTCGGGATGCCGAGTCGCAGTAGTGTCGCGCCGGCGCCGTTGGTGGCCGAGGCCAAGACGACCGGGCCTGGCACGAGCGACACGTGCAGGTACAGGCCGGAGTTCCCGATGTTGAGGTTGGCGCGACCGGCGCCGAGCAGCATGACCGCCGGCGTCATGCCCTTGGCGTCGCGCACGCCTAGCGTGAAGTTGGAGTTGCCGACGTAGGCCGAGCCGATCGTGTGCACCCGCGGTACCGTGTTGCCGGTGCCAGCGGTGCCGGAACCGTAGCGGGTCGTCCCGGCACGCGGCTTCAGCACGAACAGGCCACGCTGGATGTCGCTGATGTAGATGTTGCCGGATGGCTGGAACGGGTAGCAACCCCAGGCGCCGTTGTAGCCGGAGCTGGAGCCGGGGTAGGTGTCGTAGAACCCGACCTCGACCGGACTGCGCGGGTTGCTGACGTCGACTGCCCGGTAGCCCTCCGTGTAGTAGGAGATGTGGGCTACGTAGTCGAGCAGGAAGGCGTTGTGCACGATCGCCCTCGAGCCGCCCGTCTGGTAGCTCGCCCGGTAGACCGGGTTGCCGCGTGCCGAGATGTCGTAGATGCCCATCGGGCCGGCGGCTTTCTCATCGGTGGTCACGCAGATCTTGTTGTCGTAGCTTGGCCATGTGTTGTGCGTGAACGCTTTCGGCGTGCGCACGGAGCCGAGCAGCCGCGGGCTGCTCATGCTCAGGCTGGTGTCGTAGAGGCTGTAGTTGCCGGCATAGATGTTGCCAGCGTGTAGCAGGTTGTCCTGCCACGACATGTCGTGGATGTAGGCCGTGGTCCAGCTCGCCAGCAGGCGCGGGTTCTCTGGGTCCGTGTTGACGTCGACGAATCGTATGGTGTCGCTTCTGCTACCACCGGTGCCGTGCACGCAGAGGATGCCCCTGTCACGGTCCATGCCGACGTTGTGGGCATGGCTCCAGTAAGTCGTTCCCCAGCGCTTGACATACCTCGGCGCACTGAGGTTGCGCAGGTCGATGATCGCCAGGCCGCTGCCGCACTCGCTGACGGCGTAGGCGTAGCCCTTCCACTCCTTCATGTCGTTCCACGTGCATGAGCGCCAGCCAATCGACGACGCCGAGAAGTAGCCGCGTCGCACGGGGGCGGCCGGGTTCGTTGTCTCGTAGATGTAGATGCCGCCCGAGGCGCCGAGGATCGCGGCCTCGCGGCCGGTCGCCTTGTCGTGGTAGCCCCAGATGTCGTTGTAGCGACTCGTTGGGCTGACTGTGGATTTCAGGGCAACGTTGCGGCTCTGTGCGAGCAAGGTGCTGCAGACAAGGAGAGCGCCCAAGATCAGGGCGAGAAACGAGCGTTTTTCCGTCACGGAATCACCAGGTCAGACAGGGGGAAGTGTGGAGGGGGACGATTCGCAAAAGGACCAGAGGGTCGGCGATCACGCGGTGACAGGGGTGCTGTCGCCGACCCTCATCCTACTCGATTCCCCGTGGTTCATCAGGTCGATGCCGCCTGCTGTCTTGAGTCTTGTCCGAGATGCATCCCGTGGGGCCACCGTTGCTCGGCAGGGGATTGGCGGGCCCGTAGTTGCCGCCCGATGGTGTCACGGCTAGCATCCTCGACCCTTTATTGGGATCCAGGCGGCCAGCAAGTGGCCTCCGCCTCCATGTGCCGCGCCCAGCGCGGGGGAGCCGGATGTCGCTTCTCGATGTCGAACCGAGATCCCCCTGAGATCCAGAAGAGAGGATCGAACGAGATGACGATCGGCATCCTCGGCAAGAAGCTGGGCATGACCCAGCTGTTCGAAGCAGACGGGACGGTCGTGCCGTGCACCGTCATTCAAGCCGGCCCGTGTCGCGTGTTGCAGGTCAAGGTCAAGGACCTGACCGAACTGCCCGACGAGCACAAGACGGCGACCATCAACCTCGGCAAGCGCCGTGGCAAGACCGAGCGCACGCGGCGAGCCGATGGCTACTACGCGTTGCAGCTCGGCTTTGATGCGCGTCCCGCCAAGTCGACGCGTCAGCCTGATGCCGCGCACTGTGCCAAGGCCGGTGTCGAAAACGGTCAGGGCTTCTACTTCGTCAAGGAGGTGCGCGGGGTCGCGTTGCCCGACAAGAAGCAGGGCGAGGACGTTTCGGTTGCCGATCTCGAGGGCATCGAGAAGGTCGACGTCACGGGCACGACCAAGGGCCGCGGTTGGACCGGCACGATCAAACGCTGGAACTTCCATCGACAGCGCATGACGCACGGCGCCAAGAAGTGTCACCGCCACGTCGGCGGCACGGGCCGGACCTACGGTGCGTCCGGCAAGGGTATGCCCAAGGGCAAGAAGAGTTCCGGCCACTACGGCGTCGAGCGTGTCACGATCCAGTCGCTGCCGGTCGTCAAGATCGACGTGGAGCGCAACCTATTGTTGGTCAAGGGTGCAGTGCCCGGACCGAACAACGGCTACCTGATCATCCGGCGCAGCGTCAAGCTGAAGGGTTGAGAACGATGGCGAAGTCGCGATATCGGAGAAGAGGAGCCACCCGCGGTCGGCTCAAGGTGAAGATGCTCGGCAAGGGCTGTTCGACTCTGAACAAGCGGGTGAAGAAGAGCCTGCAGAACAGGGTGCACATGATCCTGCCGGCGACCCGGCCCAAGCGCGACGGCGCGCAGATCTACGGGATCTAGGGAGCGAACCTCGTGCCCTTCGGGCACTCGGTTTGCTTCGACCACGACCAAGGCTACCGGCGCGACCGTCGTGCCGCATGTCGGCGTCTTGATGGGCGAGTGTTGTGGCTGATGTAGTTGTCGTCGGCGCCGGAGCGGCTGGCTTGGTTGCGGCGGCAGAGGCTGCGCGCGGCGGGGCGCGCGTTGTGCTGTTGGAGAAAAACCAGAAGCCCGGCCTCAAGGTGCTGATCAGTGGCGGCGGTCACTGCAATGTGGCGACGACGCTCGGGCCGCGTGAGGCGGAGCCCTTGTTTGGTCAGCGCGGTGGGCGTTTTCTGCGGCGTGCTTTGCACGCGACGCCGCCACAGGTGATTCGTGGCTGGCTCGAGGAGCGGGGCGTCGCAACGGTCGAGGCCGAGGGGGACAAGGTGTGGCCCAAGTCCATGCGGGCCGGTGACGTGCTCAATGCGCTCGTGGGTCGGGCAGTCGACGCCGGGGTCGAGTTGACGACCTGCGCGCCGGTGACGGGCATCTGGTCAGCGGGGGATCGCTGGCGCGTGTCCACCGACGCGACGGAGGTGTCTGCCGCTGCAGTGATTCTCGCCTGCGGTGGTTCGAGCTATCCCAAGACCGGGACCGTTGGCGAAGGTTTTGCTTGGCTGCGCGCGCTGGGCCTCGAGATCATTGCGCCGGTGCCGGCATTGGCGCCGCTGCGGTCGCCTGCCGCTTGGGTCCGCGACCTGGCTGGCGTGACCCTGCCCGACGCCGAGATTCAGTTGCGCGTGGGCGAGCGCATCGTCTATCGCCGACGTCGCCCGGTGCTGTTCACGCATCGCGGCATTTCGGGTCCCGGGCCGATGGACTGTGCGAGTCGGCTTGAAAAGCACCCTGGCCGGTTCTCTGTGCACGTGTCCTTCTGTCCTGACGCCTCCGAAGGTGAGGTCGCGGCGTTGTTCGCGGGCGGTGGCACGTTGTCCGAAAGGGTTCGCGACTTCGGCCTGCCGCGTCGTCTGACGGCCGGCCTGCTCGAACGGCTCGGCCTCGCGAACATGCCCCCGGCGCAGGTGTCGGCGGACGCGCGGCGTGACCTGGTCGCGGCCTTGACAGGCCTCGAGATCCCGATTTCCGGGACAGAGGGCTTCGCCAGGGCCGAAGTCACCGCGGGCGGTGTGGCGCTGCACGAGGTCGACGCCAAGACCATGTGCCTGCGTCGCTTTCCGGGCCTCTACGTCACCGGCGAGTTGCTCGATGTCGACGGCCCGATCGGCGGCTTCAGCTTCTGGGTCGCCTTCGCTACCGGCGTGCTCGCGGGTCGCGCGAGCGCCGTGAGCTGACTGCGGCGTGCATCAGTAAGACTCGCGTTCGCCCGGGAAGTTACCTTCCCGCACATCACGCGCGTAATCGCCGAAGGCTCGGTGCATCTCCTCGGCCAGGTTGGCGTAGCGCCGCACGAAGCGCGGATGGAACTTGGTGAACAATCCGAGCATGTCGTGTGTGACGAGGATCTGCCCGTCGCAGTCAGCACCCGCGCCGATGCCGATCGTCGGAATGTCGATCGACTCGGTCACCTGCTTGCCGAGCGTGGCCGGGATCTTCTCGAGCACGATCGCGAATGCGCCCGCTTGAGCGAGGTGCCTGGCGTCCTCGAGGATCTGCTGTGCTTCGGCGTCGTCCCGGCCGCGCACCTTGTAAGTGCCGAAACGGTGGATCCACTGCGGCGTCAAGCCGAGGTGACCCATGACCGGGATCCCCGACTCGGTCAGGCGCCGGACGACTTCGCTGAACTGGCGTCCGCCTTCGAGCTTGACCGCTTCGGCGCCGGCTTCCTTCATCAGCTTGCCAGCGTTGCGCAGCGCCTCCTCCGCGCTGACCTGGAACGAGAGGAAGGGCAGGTCGCACACGACGAGCGCGCGCTCGACGACCTTCGACACGACCTTGCAGTGGTAGAGCATTTGCTCCACGGTCACCGAAATCGTCGTATCGAGCCCCTGCACGACCATGCCGCAGCTGTCGCCGACCAGCAGCACGTCGACGCCGCTGCGGTCGAGGATCTCGGCCATCAAGGCGTCGTAGGCGGTCAACGCCGCGATCCGCCGCCCCTCCCCCTTCCACTCACGAAGCCGTTCAGTCGTTACCTTCCGGTCGTCTTCTGGAGCATGCGTGCTCATGGACACAGGGTAGGCCGAAAATGGGGGGCAGAGCAAACCTCGTGCCCGGAGGGTGCGAGGCTTGTTCTGCTCTTACCAGTCCCCGAAGAC
>NYZE01000134.1 GCA_002685965.1 Planctomycetota bacterium
GTGTGCGGGTGGCGGCGCGATCGCCGTGATGGTGCCCTCACCCGCAAGTTCCCGTCGCGCGTGGCCAATCGAATGCTGTCGTGGTTCACTGGAGTGCGCATCCACGACACTGGCTGCACGCTCAAGGCTTACCGGGCCTGGGTCGTGCGGCGCTTGCACCTCTACTCGGACATGCACCGCTTCATTCCGGCTCTGGCCGCCGGCGTCGGTGCGCGCGTTGGTGAGCTACCGGTGCGACACCACGCGCGCCGCTACGGCATCTCGAAGTACGGCATCGGCCGCATCCTGCGCGTCCTGACGGACCTGTTGGTGGTACGCCTCTTGGTCCGGTTCTCGACCCATCCGGTGCGCTATTTCGGGCTGGCGAGTATGCCGTTGTTCCTCTTGTCCCTGGCCTTCGCCGCGATAGGCCTGCTCAAGTTCAGTCGCGATGGCTCGACCATCGCGATCAACCGGTGGGACATCAGCTACATGACCTCTTCGGTGCTCGTGGCAGTGACGGCCCTCAACTTCTTCTTGCTCGGCTTGCTGTGCGAGTTGAGCGTCAGCGTCTCGGGTTTCTATTCGCGGGCGGGCACCGAGATCGAAGAGCACGGGGGGGCGGCGTGACGACGACGGCGATCACCCAGAAGACGGCCCCGCGCCAAGCCGAAGTCCCGGAGATTTCGATCCTGTTGCATGTGACCGACGCGGAGGCCCGTGTCGACGTGTTGGTCAGCGCCTACACGCGCGTGCTGGCAGAGATGGGGCGGACCGGTGAGCTGGTGTTCATCCTCGACGGTGTTGCCGGCTCCACCCTCGAAGCGCTCGAGGCCTTGCAGGCAAGTCGCGACGACGTCCGCGTCCTCGCTCTGCAGGGCGGCGGGCACGGTGAGTCGATCGCCTTCAAGGCTGCACTCGAGTATTCGGCGGGCCGCTACCTGCTGACGACGTGGGACTACTTCCAAGTCGATCCGCGCGAGTTGGTGGCGCTGATGAAGGCGCTCGAGGACGGTCAGCTGGACCTCGTCAGCTCGTGGCGTTGGCCGCGCGTCGACCCGGTCCTGAACCGTTTGCAGTCGACTCTGTTCAACTGGGTGCTGCGCGTGCTGTCGCGCGTGGACTTGCACGACCTCAACTGCAACTTCCGACTGATGCGGCGGGAGGTCATGGAGGAAGTCACCCTCTACGGCGACCTGTTCCGCTTCCTGCCGATCATGGCGTCGCGGCGTGGCTTCAAGGTGCGCGAGGTCAAGGTGCGCCACGTCGAGGAGCGCGGCAAGACGGGGTTCTTCGGGCTCGGTGTCTACGTGCGTCGCAGTCTCGACATCCTTGCGGTCACCTTCCTGACGCGGTTCACGCGCAAGCCGCTGCGCTTCTTCGGGATCATCGGCTTCGCGCTAGTGCTCGTCGGCCTCGTCATGACGCTACCGCCGCTCTATGAGCGACTGTTCTTGAGCGAGAGCATCCAGGATCGGCCGATTGTCCTGGTTGGTGTCGTGCTGGGGTCATTCGGCCTGCAGTTCATTGGCTTCGGCCTTGTCGGCGAGATCATCATCTTCACGCAGTCGCGCAATCTGAAGGACTACAAGATCGAACAGGTGCTCGACTCGACGAGCGTGCCCGAGGCGGCTGCAGAGGCGCCTATGGCCGAAGGAGCCGCTGTCGCGGCCACGCCATCGGAGACCGGCGTCATCGTGCGGCACGTGGCGCCCGGCGAAGACGTCGTGCTCGATCACTACGTGGCTGGCCATGAGCGCGGCACGCTGTTTCACCTGGCGGCGTGGCGGCGCATGGTCGAAGAGGCGTGCGGGCGCAGCTCCGAAGTGCTTGTAGCGGAGCGGACAGGGAAGATCGTCGGCTTCCTGCCCTGGGTAAACTGGAAGTCGATGTTCCTGGGCCGCGTCTCGGTCTCGATGCCGTTCGCCGTTTACGGCGGCTGCGTGGCTGACGATGGCGAGGCAGCGGCACGGTTGATCCAGGGGGCGGCGGAGCAGTGCGACGCAGCGGGGTCCTCGTACCTGGAGTTGCGGCACTTCGAAGGCTGGTCCGAGGCCTCTGGTGTGGACCTCGAGAGTGTCAGCCGCTACGTGACCTTCGTTCGTGACCTGCCCAGCGATCCAGAGGCCTGCCTGGGGATCATCCCACGCAAGGCCCGAGCCGAGGCGCGCCGTGGCCGAGAGGCCGGCCTCGAGTTCGTGGAAGCGATGGACCTACCGTTGTTCCACCGGCTGTTCGCTGCCAACAAGCAAGTGCTCGGCTCGCCGGCGTTGCCGATGTCGATCTTGCAAGGGCTGATGCGCCACATGGGCGATGCCCTGGTCATGCATCAGGTGCGGTTGCCCGACGGAACGTGCATCGCGGCGGTGCTCAGCTTCCTGTTCCGTGATCTCGTGCTGCCCTACTACTCGGGTGCGTTGCATGGCTACGACAAGCTCGGCGCGAACAACTTCATGTACTGGAAGTTGATGGAGTGGGCTTCCGCGCGCGGGATCGCACGCTTCGATTTCGGGCGTAGCCGTCAGGATTCCGGGGCGGCGAAGTTCAAGAAGAACATGGGGTTCTCGACAACGGTGTTGCGCTACGAGTACCACCTAGGCGTGGGCGGCAAGGTGCCCGAGTTCCACCCGGACAACCCAAAGCTGAGCGCCTATCAGCGGCTGTGGCGGCGGTTGCCAGCTCCCTTGGCGCGCGGGCTAGGGGCGAAGTTGTTCAAGCACGTGCCGTAGCGGGCCTCTGGGCAACTGTCGGGTGCGCTGCTGTTCCGTGGGCTCGTCTTATGAGCGAGCAGCGGATGGACGAAGCGATGGGCGGCTGGGCCGAGATGCTGATCGCCGCAGCGACGAGTAGCTCAGTTCGGCTGGCCCGCGCGAGCCTCCGCGATGTGCGCGGTTGCCTCTGTCAGGTCCTGGACGAATGCGACCGGTGGTGTTGCCTGCGCCGGCCACTGCGCCGCGCTCTTGCACTTCTCACCGCACACCAGGATCGGCTGCGCGCCCACGGCATGGGCTGCGGCCACGTCGCGTGGTGCATCACCGATGAGCCAAGAGCGTGCCAGGTCGAGGTGGAGGTCTCGGGCAGCGCGCTGCAGCAGGCCGGGACTCGGCTTGCGACAGTTGCACGCGCGTGTCATCGGCGTCGCGCCCGCGCTCGGGTGGTGCGGGCACACGTAGATGGCATCCAAGGCGCCGTCTGCGGCCCGCTGCAGCCGCTCGTGGATGGCCCGGAGTGTCGGCCAGTCGAGCAGTGCGCGGGCAACTGCTGATTGGTTCGTGATTACGACGAGCAGGTAGCCGGCTTCGCTGAGGCTTCGTAGATCTCGCGCGAGGCCGTCGACCGGCTCCAGCTCTGCTGGCTGCAACACGAAGCCTCGTTCTCGGTTGATTACACCGTCCCGGTCGAGAAAGACCGCGCGCCGACTCACTTCTTGTCGTCCGACGGTCTCGTCGACTTGTCGGAGAGAGTGCGCCCCGGTTTTGGCTTGAAGGTCCCTTCGGGGAAGAGCTTCATGTGCAAGTTGTGCGGCAGGTAGGTCCACCTCACTTCGAACGGAAACAACATGTCGCCCGCGGTCCAGAAGATCGGCGCGGCCCAGACCTTGAGATCTGGTGTGCCGTCGTTCCACTTGGCCGTATTGAAGCGCGCGAAGTGCGTGACGCGACGCGTCTCGGTTTCGAAGCCTCGCTTGTTCACGGCGATATCGTGGTCTGAGCCGGTGATGCCGCCCAGTTCGATGATGGCGGGAGTGGTCTTGCCCGTGGGCTTGCCGTCGACAAGCACATTGGCGCCCGCTGGGTCGGACGTCACGAAGACGCGACCGTCCCCTTGCGGCCACAGACAGGAGCCGAGGAACAGGAGGGGCAGCAGTGCGCTTTTGCGGAGTATCGTCATGTCAGAGCGACCAGTGTGGCATGACTTCCAGGGGGGCGTGGAAGTATGCGTTCGGGCTCACCAGGAGAAAGTTACTCACCTTGCTAGTGTAAACGCAGGCGTAGTCGCGAATCTGCGATGCAAAACGGCTTGGGCCGTAGCGCTCGAAGAACACGCTGCCCCAAAAGGGGTTGAAGGCTCGGTCGACGGCCTCCGTCGCGGTCGAGAGGCGGTGATCCAGGGAGATCTCGAAGGCGCGCAAAGCGTCGATCCTCTCGGTGATCGTGGTCTGATCTACTGACTTACCGACATCCTCGGTGCAGCCTGGGGTCGGGCCGGTTTCGGCTGCGCAACGTAAGGAATGCAGATACGTCTCGATTTCCTCGGCGACGCGACTGCGGGTCTCGTAGGCGACCTCGACCTCGGTGATCGCGTGCGAGCGCTCCCGGCGAACTTGCGTGTCGTGGTCCAGTTCGGGTGCGATCAGGGCCGTGCGCCAACCTGAGCTGCGCCGGCTCCGCACGATGTCCGCGTAGATGTGGTCGCCGACGAAGAGCACCTCGTCGGGATGGCAACCCAGCGCTTCCTGCAAGCCGGCCTGCGAGCCTCCCGCGTGGGGCTGTGCCGACGCGATGACCGCATGCGATTTGCCGCGCGGCGCGCCGCTCTTGTCGACCTCGATGAAGGGCCTACCTTCGAAGAAGAAGTTCGGCTTGCCAGCAGAGACGACGATGTAGTCGAAGTCGGACTTCCATCCGCTGTCGGAGTCTTCCGGCCCCAACAGGAACGACATGATCTGATTCGTGAAGGCGAAGTCGCTGTTGGTCAGGAGGAAGAGCCTCTTGCCCGCGGCCCGCAGCCGTTGCAGCGTCGACTTGAGCTCGTCATTGCGATCGAGGAAGAGTTCGGGCCGCTTGACGACGTGTGACTTGATGGTGCCATCCTGGTGCGACTCGTCGACGGCTGCCCGGACCGAATCCCATAACTCTTGGTGCGAGCATTGCGGAAGACCCGGCGTTCTGTCCGCGGGGTCGTCGCCACTCATCGCGTCGGTCATGCGGGCATAGAGCAAGACTTCTGCCAGGGAGAAGAACGTGTCGACCGGCACGAACCGTGCTCGTTCGCGGCCGAGGCGCTGGTCGCGGTAGAGCGTCTTGCGCTCGTTCGAGTCGAGCAAGCGCGTGCCGTGGTAAGCGCGGCCGACGTAGCCGTGCTGGTCCATCTTGAGGATGTTGCCGTGGGCTGTGTCGACGACGAGGCCGCGGATGGCGAAGTCATCGGGCGGCTTGTGTGCGAACACGGAGCCAGGCCAGCCGCCCTTGATCAGCTTTGCGGCAGCCGCACTCCACGCCAGGTCGTCCATCTCCGCCAACCGGTAGCGGGCCAGCGTGTAGTCCATGTCGAACCCAATGCAGCGGATGTTCGCCAGGTTCAGCGTCCGGTTGGTGAAGATGCGCGCCGAGTCCGGGATGTGCTCGGAGGCGGCGTGCGCTACCGATGCCAATGCGGCAGCCAGGTCGGGGTCTGTGGGGTGGTTCTTGCTCAATGGTCAAAGGCGCTCAGGACGCCGGACCTATCCCGGGGGGTCGATAGCCCTGGAGGGTGCGAAATTGGTGGTCGCAAACGAAATAAAGCGGCGACGGTGTCTCGTCGTCCAGGACGGTCGGCTTGCCGTAGGGGAATTCGAAGCTCCGCACCGGCCCTGCCATCGTTGGTCATGGATCGGAGAATAGGGGGCCACTCTGGCGAATCGAGGGCTTCCTCGGCGAGTGCAGGCCAGGGTAATATCCAGACATGGCTTCCACGCGCGCACCCGAAATCAAGAAGGGCATGGCCGTCGTCATCGACGGCGAGATCTGGTTCGTGATGAAGCGTGATCACGTCACGCCTGGCAAGGGCCAGGCCTTGCATCACGTCAACCTGAAGAACCTGAAGAGCGGCAACCAGAAGAACCTGCGTCTGGGTTCCAACGACACCGTTGAGGTCGCCTACCTCGACCGCAAGCAATGCCAGTATCTCTACAAGGATACGCAGGGCTTCGTGTTCATGGACGAGGAGTCCTACGACCAGTTCTTCCTGACTGACGATGTCGTCGGCGAGTTGATGGACTTCATCAAGGAGAACGAGAGCGTCCAGGTCACCTTCCACGACGGCGCGCCGCTCACCGTCGACCTCCCCACATCCGTGGTGTTGGAGCTGACTGATGCCGAGGAAGCGATCCGCGGCGACACCGCGACCAA
>NYZE01000135.1 GCA_002685965.1 Planctomycetota bacterium
GGCGCCGCCGCCAGCGCCGCCAGCGGCGGCTCTGCCGAAGGCGAAGAGGAGGAGATCAAGGACGCCGACTTCGAGGTGAAGAGCTAGAGCGTTCTCACACCGCCGCGACCTCTGATGTCGTATTGGCATGCCAGCGCAACGCATGTGAGCGCTCGCGACCGCCAAGCCTCACGGACAACCTGCGTCCTCGAGCTGTGCGTGACGGGCGTGTCGCGTCGAGCTCGTGGATCTGTCTCTGCGAGCGGGCCGCCCCCGTAGGAGCGATGGCACCTGGCCCCGGGCGGCGTCTCGGGTCCTCAACGGGGCCCGATTGCCGCGGGGGGGGGCGTTGGGCGTCAGGCAGAACGACCACCTTGGGGCAGGATCAACAAGCAGCGTTGCCGCCCGCAATGCCGATGTCTATGTCTACCCATGGTGCCCAAACGTAGACGTGGATGTGGACGGAGCAAGCCGAGTGCCCGGCAGGGCACGAGGCTTGGCAGCCCGCGATGATCGAGGTCCAGCAGCTGACGAAGGACTACGGCTTCTTCCGTGCCGTCGACAACATCTCCTTTGCCGTCCAGCCGGGCGAGGCGGTGGGTTTCCTCGGTCCCAACGGGGCCGGCAAGACGACCACCATTCGCGTTCTCACGGGTTATCACCCGGCCACGTCCGGTGTCGTGCGGGTGCACGGTCACGACGTCTTGGCCGACTCGCTGCTGGTGCGCGCCGCACTCGGGTATCTGCCCGAGAACGTGCCGATCTATCCCGACCTGCGCGTCGAGGAGTACCTGCGCTTTCGTGCCGCGCTCAAGGGAGTTCCGCGGCGCGAGATTCGTTCGCGCGTGGCCGAGACCATGGACCTCGCCGGCGTCGTCGAGGTCAGACGCAAGCTCGTCGGCCAGTTATCGCGCGGCTATCGCCAGCGCGTCGGCCTCGCCGATGCGCTGATCTCGCGGCCGCCGTTGCTGGTTCTAGATGAACCGACGTCGGGGCTCGACCCGAATCAACGGCGGCGGGTGCGCGAGTTCGTGCGCGATCTCAAGGGGCGGCACACGATCCTGTTCTCGAGCCACATCCTGTCCGATGTCGAAGAGATCTGTGACCGTATCGTGCTGATCCACCACGGCAAGCTGCGGGCGGAGGGTCGTCTCGAGGACCTGGCGCGCGATCTTGGCGTCGCCGAGCTACGCATGCGAGTTGCGGTGCCCGAGTCCGATGTCGGCGAACTGCTGGCCGGGCTTCCCATCCTCGGACAGCCGGCGACCAGCGTGGCGGGAGCGAACCTCGTGCAGATCCGCTGTGCGATCGCGCCCGATGATGCGCAGAACGAAGACGATCTACTCGGGGAGTGCTACCGGCGTGTGCGCACACGTGGACTCGAGTTGCGCGAGTTGTCCCTGCACAAGCCGAGCCTCGAGGAGCTCTTCTGGCAGCTGACTGCGGACACCGAACGCGTTGCAGAGTCCGGGGAAGGTCTGCCGGGGGACGCAGCGTGAGCTACACGACTGAACTGGCGCCAGCAAAGACCACTTTGGCAGAGCCCGGTCAGAGCATGGCCGATGCGGCGAGCATCGCGGTGCCCAGGAGTCGTCTGTGGACGCTCGCCAAGAAGGAGTTGTTCTCGCTCGTGGTGAGCCCGATCTCGTGGATCATCCTTGCGCTCTTCTACATGCTGCGCGGCGCCGAGACGGTGCAGCTCCTCCTGAACCCGGCGGTCGCGCAGAACGGTGATGTCGACGGCTTCGTGATGGGCTACCTGATCGGCGCCTTCCAGTCGACGCTCTACATGGCGGTGCTGGTCCCGCCAATCCTGACCATGCGCGCCTTCGCCGAGGAGAAGCGCACCGGCTCACTCGAACTGCTGATGACCGCGCCCGTGCGCGACTACGAAGTCGTGCTGGGCAAGTGGCTCGGCGCCTGGGTGTTCTATGCGATTCTGTGGACGCCGACCGTGTTGATCCTCGCCGGCCTGCAGCTCTGGCTCGGCCTCGACATCGCCTACGGCCAAGTGTTCACGAGCTGTCTCGGCATGATGTCGCTCGGCTCGCTGCTGCTCGCGGCCGGGTTGTTTACGTCGTCTCTGACCGACAATCAGTTGCTCGCGTCGCTGACTTCGATCCTGTTCGGCCTCGGTTTGATCATGGTGCCGCCGCAGCTCGCCGCGACCGCGCACGTCGATGTCGATTCGCCGTTCTACTTGGTGCTGCTCGACCAGGCCAACGTCGCCCGCCAGTTGCAGCTGTTCTTCTTCCGTGGTCACGTCGATACCGGACACCTGGCGTTCTACGTCTCGACGACAGTGCTCTTCCTGTTCCTGACCGTGCGGGTCGTCGAATCGAGAAAGTGGCGGTGACCATGCCGGAGCAAACCAACCCGGAGCAAACCAACGCGGGGCGATCCAGAGTAGAGGGCAAGAGCTTTGGAAGAGCGCGCAAGCTCGGCATCGCTGTCACGGTCGTCGCCACGGCCGCAGTCGCGATCGCCGTGTGGGGTGTGCTGCAGTTCGTGCTGACGCGAGCGAAGCTGCGCACGACGATCGACTGGTCGCGCGGCGCGAAGTTCACGATCTCGGAGGAGACGAAGGCGCTCATCGACCAGCTCCGGACGCGCGAGGACAAACTCGAGATCCACACTTTCCTTCGTTCGCACCTCGAGTTCGCGCGCCCGCAAAACCCGCCGGGGGTCCAGCGCGTTGCGCCGATCCAGGAAGCCTGTGTGCGTGCGACCTACGATCTGCTGCGACGCCTCGACTACCTCGGCGGCGACCAGGTCACGGTGAAAATCCACGACATCTACCGCGACATCCGCGCATCCGGCAACCGAGCCAACGAGCTCGGGCTGTCGGACCTCAACGTCGTCACGGTGAAGATCGGCCTGCGCAAGCGCAGCCTCGACTTGCTCAGGCAGATGGCGGACATCGAACTGCCGCCCGTCGAGCGCAATCGACCTGGGCAGCTGCCAAACCCGGTGCTGCGCGCCTACAAGGGCGAGGAAGCGATCGCGTCGGCGCTGGGCTCCTTGCTCGCCGAAGAGGAGCTGACGGCCTACTGGGTCACGAGCTTCGACACGGCGCCGTTTCATGGACCCACCGGCAATGCTGGCGACGGTGTTGCTCCCTTGGCGCGGGCGATGCGAGATTCGGGTTTCCGCAACAAGAAGCTCGATCTACGCCGCGACGCCAACGTCCCCCAGGACTGCCGCCTGCTGATCCTGGCCGGGCCGGAGGCGCCGCTTTCGCCGCGCGCGGTGGGTGCCATTCACGCCTACGTCAAGAACGGCGGTCGCGTGCTCATGACGACCGGTGTCACCAGCGCCGGCGCCGGATCAAGCCAGATCTCGTTCAAGCGCTTGCTGCAACCCTACGGCATGAGCCTCGGCGACAAGTGGGTGTTCAACGCACTGAGGGACCCACAGAACCCGACCGACTTCCGCTTCGGTGACCTGCGCTGCTCGCGCATCGTCGTGCGTAGCGGCATGAATCGATCACATCCAGTAACGGCGCGGCTCTTGCAGCGCGGCGAGCCGGTCGAGCTGGAGCGAGCGCGCAGCATCTCTTTGGCTGATCCCATGCCGGAAGGCACGCAAGCCGACATCTTGCTGTCGACACACTCCAAGTCGTGGCTCGTCGACGTACCTCCTTTCAACGCGCGCCCGAGCCTCGCCGTGCCGCGCAAGGCGGACCAGCGTACGTTCCACGTCGGCGCTTGCGTCGAGGTCGAGCCCGCGACCGCGGACGGCAAGAAGGGGCGCTTCTGCGTCGTCGCCGGGCTGGCCTTCCGCAAGGGCACCGCGCTGGGCAACCTGGCTGGGTCGCTGTTCCAGGCCAACCGGCTGTTCGGGGTCTACCTGGTCAACTGGCTCGTACGCGACAAGAAGTTTGTGCCGGTCGCGACGGGTGAGAGACACGAGGCCAAGATGAACGTCGCGCCGACGCAGGTCGGCCGCGCCAAGCTGTGGTTGGTTTGGCTGGTGCCGGGCCTCTTCCTCAGCTGCTCGTTCCTGATGTTGTTCTGGAGGCGCCGGGCATGAGCAAGCGCACGCTCGTGACACTGCTCATCGCGTTGGCTTTGCTGGCCGGCGTGGCGTTCCTGGCGGATCGCAATGCTCCAGAGCCGGTCGGCCCCAGGGCCAGCCACTTGCTCGCCCCGCTCGATGGTGCGGTTGAGGAGCTGCGGCTGCTCAACCGCGACAAGACCAAGGAATACACGCTGCGGCAGAGCAGCACCTTGACCTGGGATATCACCTATCCGGTCGAGGACGAGGCCAACGAAGCCGTGGTCCTGCTCTGGCTCGGACAGCTGGCCAGCTCGACCAAGCAGCCGGCGTTCGATGCCGAGGAACCGACGCCCAAGCAACTCGAAGAAACCGGCCTTGCGACGCCTAAAGGCAGGCTGATCGCCAAGCGCGGAACGGCGAGCACGACGATCGAGTTTGGCGATGAGACGTTTCCACCGGGACACATCTATGCCCGCATCGATGGGGTGATCTACAAGATCCAGTCAGGCATCGAGCAGATCGTCGAGACAAACCTGCACGACCTGCGCAACCCGCTGCTGTTTCGAACGGATCCAGCGTCGATCCAGCGCGTACGCGTCATGCGTGCCGGGGAGCAGGGCAAGGCCGCGATCCAACTCGAGCGTGGACGCAGCGGTTGGGAGATCCCGACCGCGACCGGCAAACAGCCCGCAGATCCGGTGCGCGTCGCCGAGATCCTGTCGCTCTTGGTGTCCGCCCGCGCGGTGCGCTTCTTGGGCAGCACGCAGGAGGTCGAGAGCGAGCCCTGGCTGGTCATCAAGATGGACGGACAGTTCGGTCCGGAAACCGTCCGCGTTTCGCGTCCGACCGGTGGTGCTGTGACGGCCCGGAAGAACAACCGAACCTCCGGGCTCGTGCTCGACGGCAGGAACTTCGAGCGGCTGTTGCTGCGTCCAGCCGAGGATCTGATCTCGACCCGGCTGTGGACGTTCAGCCCACGCGCTGCCTCACAGATCCGGATCGATGACGCAGATCCGAAGACGCCGGCCCTGGTGCTCGAGCGGCTCAGGGACGAACCGGGTTTCAAACTGGCCGCCCCCGAGGCTCGCTCCGCCAACCACAGTGCCGTCAACGATCTCGTCGACGCCATCGAGCGCACGCGGCTCGTCCGCGCCGTCGCGAGCGAGCACGCGATCGTCGCCAAGGTGCTGCTCAACAAAGCGCATGTGCTGGTGCATCTCGACTCGCCCCGTGAGCGGCGGACGAAGGCGGTTGAGGTCCGCCTGGCGCGTTCGACCGAAGGTGATGTCTACGGGCAGGTCGTCGGCACCGAGGTCGTGTACCTCGTCGAGTCGCCGGAGTTTGCGGTGTTCACGAAGCGCTGGTGGCACTATGCGGCGCTGCGGGCCTTCCGCTTGCCGGGCGACACGCCGGCGCAACGCGTCACGATCGAGCAGGGCGACAAGGGCAAGCGCGTGTTCGTGCGCGGCGCGACCGGCGAATGGGAAGTCGATGGCATGGTGGACGAGGACTTCGGTGATCCCGTCTACGGCTACCTTGTCGAGCTGCGTGCTGCCGCAGTCGTCGGTGAGAAGGATCTCGTCGCCAAGACGACGCCGGTGGCCACCGTCGAGTGCTTCGGTCTGCGGGCGGACAGCCAGGAGCGCAGGGTCGGCGTGCTACGGCTCTACGACGCTGGCGAGAAGGACCTGATGTGGAGCCACGCCAACGACGACCAGATCGTCTACAGGGTAAAGAAGCGGCACGCTCGCGCGCTCATCGACTTCCTCGGACGGTAAGCTGGCCACTGGCCGCTATCCGTGCACGGCCGTTTGATCGAGATCCTCGTGCCTTGCGTGGTCGGAAGAGCCAGCGAAGCCGCGGCGAGGGCGGTCAGCACGCAGACCAGCGCGCGGACTGCTAGCTGTCTAACTCGCGCACTTGGTTCACGTTCCATGCCGGAATGGACACCACGATGCGGCCTTGCGCACCTTCGAGGATGCGTGCCTGGCAACCGAGCCGCGACGTGAGCTCGACGCCGCGCGCGTCGTCGAGCCGATCTGCCTCGTCATCGCTCACTTCTCCGAGCAGCTGCGTGCCCTCATCGATCTTGACGTGGCAGGTCGCACAGGCGCAGGCGCCGCCGCAGGCATGGTCCAGTTCGATGTCATTTTCCTGCGCGACTTCAAGCATGCTCTGACCGGGCTTGCCGGTGACAGTCTTGTCGTCATCGGACCAGTGAATCTCGACACTCATGAAACTCGTTCCTTCCGCGCAGCGATCGCCTTGCGCACCGCTGCTCCTATAAGGTCATCTGCCAGCTGCATGGTCATCGAAGATAGCTCTTCCAGCGCGGTGTGTAGCGCGGGCAAGTCCTCACCGTGCTGCAACCCCTTGACTCTGGCCAGCGCCTTCTTGATCGAATAGGCCTGCTCGGGGGCGAGGCCTTCGCTGCCATGCGCGAGTGCTTCCTCGGTACCACGCACGATGGCCTCAGCCTTGTTGTGCATGTCGAGCGCTTCACGCGCGAGGATGTCTTCTTGTGCCTTGTCGATCGACTCGGCGACCATGTGCCTCACCTCCTCCTTGGACAAGCCGAGCGTCGGCAGCACCTCGATGCTCGCGGTCTGGCCCGAGCGCAGCTCACGTGCGCTGACGCGCAGCAGCCCATGCTGGTCGACCGTGAAGGTGACCGCGACGCGTGGCAGGCCGGCCGGCATGGCCGGGATGCCCGTCAAGCGGAACGACCCGATCTGGCGGCAGTCGGCAACGAGCTCGCGCTCGCCCTGGAAGATGTTGAGGTCGATCCCTGTCTGGTTCTCGACCTGCGTCGAGAACTCTTCCATGACCGAGCACGGCACCGTGGTGTTGCGCAGGATCAGCTTGCTGAATGCGCCGCCGAGGGTCTCGATGCCGAGGCTCAGCGGCACGATGTCGAGCAGCAGCAGATCCTTGGTGTCGCCAGCCAGCACGCCCGCCTGCACGGCGGCGCCGAGTGCGACCGCGCGGTCGGGGTCGATCTCGGTGTGGGGCTCGCGGCCGAAGCGGCTCGCGAGCGCGGCACGGACTGCCCTAATGCGTGTCGAGCCGCCCACCAGCACGATGTCGTCGATGGCGCTCGCGTCGAGCGAAGCATCGGCGATCGCTGCCTCGACGCAGCGCATCGTGCGCGCCACGTCGGTGGCGATGAGTTGCTCGAAGTCGTCACGGGAAAGCGCGACCGTGAGCGGTGCCGCACCGGCATTAATCTCGAGTTCGGCGTGGTCTTCCTGCGACAGGCGAATCTTGAGCCCTTCGGCCGAGCGCCGCAGCGTCTGCAACACGCGTGGGTCGTCGCCGAGTTGGGCGCCGGTCGCTTCCGTGATGTGTTTGAGCACTCGCGTCAGGATCTTGCGGTCGAAGTCGTCGCCTCCCAGTTGGGTGTCGCCGTGTGTGGCGAGCACGCGGAACACGCCCTTCATGATTTTGAGCACCGACACGTCGAAGGTGCCGCCGCCGAGGTCGTAGACCAGCACGGTGCCGTCCTTGCCTCCGTCGATGCCGTAGGCCATCGCTGCTGCCGTCGGCTCGTTGACCAGGCGCACGTTGGTGAAGTGTGCGAGTTCGCTGGCCCGCTTGGTCGCTTGGCGCTGCGCCTCATCGAAGTAGGCAGGCACGGTGATGACGGCCTCGTTGATCTGCTCGATCCCGAGCGCGCGCTCGGCGCGGCGCTTGATGTCGCCGAGGATCATCGCCGAGACCTCTTCCGGGCTGTAGTCGTGCCACGGACCGCGGCCTTCCTTGCCGTCGAGCGGAATGCGGATGCGGGCTTGCGACGCCTGGCCCTCGACGACCTGATAGGGCAGTCGCGACGCTTCGAGGCGCAGCTCCGATGTGCTGCGTCCGATCAGTCGCTTGACCGAGTGCACGACGCGTTCGGGGTGCTGCCACGCCAGGTCCTTGGCGTCTTCGCCGACCAGGAAAGTGCCGTTGGGCAGGATCGCCACCACCGATGGCACGAGTTCGGAGACCTGCGCGCCGGATGGGCCGCCGGAGACCGCCCACAGACTGTTCGTCGTGCCGAGGTCGATGCCGAGGATGATGTTGCTCACGGCACCAGCCGCTCGAGTGCGCGCTGCAGGTAGCGCGCCTGGTGACACAGCACGGCGCCGTCGTGCGCGCCCTCGGGACCGACTAGGAGCGTTTCGATTCGTTGCGCGTAGCTGGACAGGTCGTGCCGCACACGTGCTTCGATGTCGGCGCGTTCGGCCTCACTGTCTTGCGCGGCCTGTGCTTCCTCGAACAGTGCCATGGCTTGTGCAAGGAAGGTCGGACAGAGATTCTTGGTCGCGTCCATTACGCCGCGCTGCCACAGTTCGGCGAGATATGCGTAGCGCTGCCAGCGATCAGCGAGCACGCGATGTGCCTCGTTCAACGCTGCCGCATCGACGATCGCATCCTCGCCGTACAGATCGGGGTGGACCTTGCGGCAGCGTTCGACGTACTGCGCCTCTAGCTCTTTGGCGTCGAGACGACCTCCACGCTCGAGGCCGAGTCTTTCGAAGTGGTCGACTGTCACCGGGAGCGTTCTAGACCGAGAACGATGTACCACAGCCGCAGGTGCCGGTCGAGGCCGGGTTGGTGAACACGAAACCTCGGTTGAGAAGCCCGCCCTCGAAGTCGACGACCGTGCCGGCCATAACGAACTCGCTCTTCTTGTCGATCAACAACGTCACGCCGAAGTTGTCGTAAGAGATGTCGAACTCCGTGCGACCCTGCTTGTCGAAGTCGAGCACGTAGCTGAAGCCGGAGCAGCCGCCGCCCTTGGCGCCGACGCGCAGGCAGGTGTCCGCCGAGAGACCTTCCTCCTGGATCACGCGTTTGACTTCTTGGGCGGCGCGCTCAGTCAGTGCGATGCCACGACCGGCCGCGGACTCCATGGCCTCCGAGGCAGCCGCGGGTTGGGCATGTGCGTCCAGGACCTGCTGCTTTTCGTTCTGCTGGTCGTCCATCTCTCTAGTTCGCTTGCACGTTCTCGGTGACGCTCTGGTTCTTCTGCTTGTAGTCCTCGATCGCCGAGCGGATGGCGTCCTCCGCCAACACTGAGCAGTGGATCTTGACCGGTGGCAGCGACAGCTCTTCGACGATGTGGGTGTTCTTGATCTCGAGCGCTTCGTCGACCGTCTTGCCCTTGATCCACTCGGTCGCGAGCGACGACGACGCGATGGCCGAGCCGCACCCGTAGGTCTTGAACCTGGCGTCGACGATCTTGCCGGAGTCTTCGTCGACTTCGATCTGCAGCTTCATGACATCACCGCACTCGGGCGCGCCGACGAGACCCGTGCCGACGTTGGCCGCGCTCTTGTCGAGAACCCCTACGTTGCGCGGGTTGTTGTAGTGTTCGATGACTTTTTCGCTGTAGGCCATATCCCTTCCCTCGTGAGTTTCCGTGTTGGTCCTAGTGTACGTCCCACTGGACAGATTTCAGATCAATACCTTCGAGAGCCATCTCGTAGAGAGGCGACATGTCGCGCAGCCGTTTGACTGCATCGATTACCAGGTCCGCCGCGTAGTCCACCTCCTCGATGGAGTTGAATCGCCCGACGCTGAAGCGAATTGAGTTGTGTGCGAGGTCGTCGTCGAGCCCGAGTGCGCGCAGCACGTAGCTGGGCTCAAGGCTGGCCGACGTGCATGCTGATCCGGACGGTACGGCGACGTCCTTGATGCCCATCAACAGCGACTCGCCTTCGACGTACCCGAACGAGATGTTGAGCACGTTCGGCAAGCGGTGTTCCACCGAGCCGTTGATGCGGAGGTGGTCGAGGCCGGCGCGGAACCTGGCTTCGAGCGCGTCGCGCAGGGTGCGCGCGTGCTCGACATCCTTGCCCATCTCGTCGTTGAGGATCGCACAGGCCTTGCCGAGGCCGACGATGCCGGTGACGTTGAGCGTGCCGGAACGCATGCCGCGCTCGTGGCCTCCGCCGTCGATCATCGGCGTCACGCGCACGCGGGGATTGCGCCGCCGGACGTAGAGCGCGCCGATGCCCTTGGGACCGTAGATCTTGTGTGCGGACATCGACAAGAGATCGATCTGCATCGCGTCGACGTCGATCGGAATGCGGCCGATTGCCTGGGTGGCATCACAGTGGAAGATCACTCCCTTGTCGTGGCAAAGGTGTCCGATGTCGGCGACCTGGTGCAGGGTGCCGGTCTCGTTGTTCGCTGCCATCAGTGTGACGAGGATCGTGCGGTCCGTGATGGCACTCTCGAGCGCGGCCAGGTCGAGGCGCCCTTCATCATCGACGCCGAGCCAGGTCACTTCTAAACCGTTCGACTCGAGGTGCTTGCACGTGTCGATCACGGCCTTGTGCTCGGTCTGGCACGTGATGACGTGGTTGCCTTTCTTGTGATACATCTCGACGATCCCCTTGATCGCGAGGTTGTCGCTCTCCGTGGCGCCGGACGTGAAGGTGATCTCCTTGGCGGAAGCGCCGATCAGTTGGGCGACCTGGTGCCGTGCAGTGTTGACCGCTTCTTCGGCGGCCCAACCAAACGAGTGCGAGCGCGATGCGGCGTTGCCCGCGCGCTCGGTGAAGTAGGGGAGCATGGCCTCGACGACGCGCGGGTCGCACGCAGTCGTGGCGCTGTTATCCATGTAGATCGGCAGCTTCGGTGTCATGTTCGCTTGGTTTCGTTGCGGCGGCCCGTAGAGGTATCGTCCGCTAGGTTGCCGACGGCTGAGGTGGTCATGCCGGTGAGTGTTGCTTGCCCATGCTCGGAGCTGAACTGCGCTAGCTCGGCCAGGGTCAGCGCTTCGAGCATGCTGATGATGCGGTTGTGGAGGACCTGCAGTGGGCCCCTCGACGGGCAAATGTTGATCAGACCGCAGAGCGTTGCCTTGTCGGACTTCGCAAGAGAATCGGTTTCGGGGCTGATGTGGTCCACGCAGCCGACGAAGTTGAGCGGACCTTCGATGACCGAGAGGATCGTGCGCAGGTTGGTCTCGGTGGGGGGCTGGGCTAGGCGGTAGCCGCCGTGCTGGCCGCGCACCGAAACGAGGATGCCGGCGCGCCCGTAGTCCTTGAGCAGGTTGGCGACGAGCGAGTGCGACAATCCGGTCATTTCACTCAGCTCGGCAGCGCTCATGAGGACCCGGCCACCCGGATCGGTGGACTCGGCCCGCCTGCTCAGGTAGCAGAGCAGGAAGATCGCATAGTCGGCCTTCTTCGAGATCCTTATCATCGGAACGAGTCCCAGTTGGTAAAATAGCACTGTTCTTGTGCTCTATCAATCTGTCGGCCTCGAAATAGCCCCAGATAGGTTCTATTTATAAAGCCATGACATCAAAGGGGATGAGTCCCGCAGCTGAGATCTGGCGGGCTCTGCGGCACGACGCCGGGGTGCTGAGACTGGACCACCGGGTGGCTCTGATCGTGCGCGGTGGGGAGAGTGCGGACCTCCTGCACCGGGTCACCTCCCAAGACACCCGTGGTATGGAGGTCGGGGCTGGAGCGCCGGCCTGCGTTTTGACCGCCAAGGGCAAGTTGCTTGCGTTCTTCGAGTTGTTCCGCGTTGGCGAGGATTGCTTTGTCGTGGAAATCGACCGCAGTCGAGTCGAGGGACTGCGCGGGTTGATCGATCGCTTCATCTTCACCGAGCAGGTCGAGCTCGAGGTACCGGACTGGAGCGCGGTCGGGGTCTTTGGACCGCATGCCGCCGACTACGTCGACGGGGTGCCCGAGCCCGGCCACGCGCGCGCCGAGGGCGAGGGTTTTCTCTTCGTTAGCGACCTGCTCGGCGTGACGGGGATCACCTATCACGGACCCGGCGAGACGGCGGCTCGCTTTGCTGAAGATCAAAGCCTGCCGCAAGGTGGTCTGGAGGAATGGGACGCGTTGCGCATCGATGCCGGCATCCCGCGTTACGGCGTGGACGCTGACGAGACGACGATTCCGCTCGAGGCCAACCTCGATCGTGCATGCCACCGCGAGAAGGGTTGCTACATCGGCCAGGAAGTCATCGCGCGCATCGACACCTACGGTCACGTAAACCGTCAGCTGTGCCGGGTGCTCATCGACGGCGACGCCGTGCCCGAACCCAACACGCTCGTCTTCGACGAGGGTGACGAGGCTGGTCGCATCACGTCTGCGTATCTGTCGCCGGTCGACGGCAAGGTGCACGCCCTGGCGATGTTGCCGCTGGTCCTCGCCGAAAGCGGGACGGCGTTGCACATCGGGACGGCCAGCGGCAGCCCTGCCGCAGTCCTGTGAGCGAGGATCTATCCGCGGACGCTGTCGAGGGCGTGCCGGCCTACTTGGGCACGGCGAACAGCTTCAAGGCGGCATTCGCCACGAGGCTGCGTAGCCACTTGCCCATGTGGTAGCGACGCATCGCGACCCAGAGCTGCTTGCCCCTGGGCGGCGGCAGCACGCGGTTGACGAGCAGCAGGTTCCAACCTTCCTTGGTGCGGATCGGTTCGGAGACCTCACCCTTCTCGAGGAGGAAGGCAGCCGCCAGGACCTCCTCGGCGACCCCTTCCTCATTGCGGTGCAGGTAGCCGAGGTTGCCACCGCGTGCCTTGCTCGCCGTGTCTTCCGAGACGCGGCGAGCCACCTCCTTGAAGTGCTTGGCATCGCGGACGCGTTGCTTGAGTTGCGTGCACAGGGATCGCGCCTTGTCGTCGGTGCGGCGTGGGGCGCCGCCGATCAGGATGCGCATCGTCTCGCGGCTGCCGCCGACGCGCCCGAGCCATGTGCGGGAGTCGTTCGCGAAGTCCTTGCGCAGAGAGGCTGTCGGATGGCGTTGATGGCCCAGGATGCCGACCAGCACCTCGGCGCGGAACACCTCCCCCTTGCGTAGGTCGTCGAGGCTGCGTCCCTGCGCACCGAGCATCTTCTCGAGCGTGACGCCGAGGCGCTTGTAGTTCGGATTCTCGGCGAAGTTCTCGCGCTTGCGCGCCAGCGCGGCCTCGTGGTCGGCGTCGGTCACGGTGATCTTGCGCGCGGCGGCCTCACGCAGGAGCAGGCGGTAGGCGACCATCTGTCGCAGGATAGCGTTGCGCTCTTCGTCACGCAGATTGCGCGCCATGGCGCGGCCGAGGTCGTACAGCGGCACTTGCTTGCCGGCGACGATAGCGACCACTCCGGCCGGAAGCGCGGCAAGGTCACTGGTCACCTCGTGGAGTCGCTTGCGTTCGGAAAGCCACAGCTTGCGCTTGTCGGGAGTCACGGCCGCGTCGGCGCTCAGGCCCAGGTCGGCTCTGGCGAGATGGTCGTAGATCAACGAGAGCTGCACGTAGTTACGGAACTCACCTTTCCCCATGGCGCGGTCTTCGAGGTGCTTCTCGAGGGACAGCTTCTGCGCCTTCAACTGCCGGCGCAGCTGGTCGATGTAGGCGTCGATCTGCGCCTTGGGAATGACGACGCTGCGACTCTTGGCTTCGATCTCGACGATGCGCTTCTCGATCAGGTGTTCGAGGGCTTGCTTGCCGAACTGCTTGCCGCGGTGCCGCCGTGCGAGCTCGAGATAGAACTCATCCCACGAGACCGAGCCGCCGTCGGTGAACGTTGCTGCGAAACGACCCTGGCCAGAGCCCTGGGAGAGAGCGATGAGTGGCAGAACGAGCAGGCCGAAGGAGAAGGTCATGCGGTGGGCAATCCTTGCCGTGGGCGGCGACCCTGTCGACGCCGTAGACGAACGAATCTTCCCGCTGCCCGCGTGCTCGGTGCTCCGAGAGTCGGCAGGCCGTTGACAGACGAACGTCCACTTTGCACTCTGGGGCGGGCACCGTGGGAACGAGGAGTTGGGTCGCCGTTCGCCAGGGATGGATCAGGGAGGGCAAGCCATGGCCAGAACGCCACCGGGGAAGACCCGCGAACGCGTGTTCCGTTTCGTCCGCCAGCGCTTGCGTGCGGGCGAGCCGCCGACCGTGCGCGAAGTGCAGGACGCGATGGGCTTCGCCGCTGTCGAGTCGGCACGCAAGCACCTCGAACTGCTCGTCGCTGCCGGCCGACTGCTGAAGGCCCCGGGCAGGTCGCGCGGCTACCGTCTGCCGTCGAAGGGGCTTGGACCGGTGGAGCAGGTGCCCGTGCTCGGCCAGATTCAGGCCGGCGCGCTGACCGAGGCGATCGAGGCCGCGGAGGACTTCGTGCCGGTTGCTGGACGGCGCGACGCCGATCGCCTGTTCGCCCTGCGGGTGCGCGGTGACAGCATGTGCGAGGCCGGCATTCTCGACGACGACGTGGTGATCGTGCGACGCCAGCA